>JBBQIH010000314.1:0-3148 GCA_038324725.1 Cyanobacteriota bacterium
GTCCTCCGGTTTCCTGGTGCGCAGTGAGCGGGGCAACACCTACTCCATTCCCTACTGAATTAGCCTGCCCGCACCGTGGAATCGCCGCCTTGACGACCGCTCCGGAAGCCCCCAGGCCTCCTCTTCCCCCCTTCGATGCCGAATCGGCGGCGAAGAAAGTGCGCCTGGCCGAGGATGGCTGGAACAGTCGCGATCCAGCCCGGGTGGCGCTGGCCTACAGCCCGGGCAGCGTCTGGCGGAACCGCGCCGAGTTCGTCAGCGGCCGCGCGGCCATCGAACAGTTTCTGGCCCGCAAATGGGCCCGGGAGCTCGACTATCGCCTCATCAAGGAACTCTGGGCCTTCCATGGCCACCGCATCGCCGTCCGTTTCGCCTACGAATGGCACGACGATTCCGGCCACTGGTTCCGCTCCTACGGCAATGAAAACTGGGAATTTGATGATCAGGGCTTCATGCACACCCGCATCGCCAGCATCAACGACCTGCCGATTCTGGAAGGCGAGCGGAAGTATCACTGGCCGCTTGGTCGCCGCCCCGACGATCATCCGGGACTCTCCGCGCTGGGTCTCTGATCAGCTCCCGTCAGCGCAGACCGATCCGATCCGCAGCACCTTGGCCCCCCGCCCCTGGCCGCTGCGCAGCTCCTGCAGGGCCCTGTTCGCCTCGGCCAGGGGGAACTCCTTCACCTCAGCGCGGATCCCGGCAGCGCTGGCCAGGGCCAGGAACTCCCGCACGTCGGCGCGGGTCACGTTGGCCACCGAGCGGATCTCCTTCTCGCGCCAGAGGTCGCGCGGGTAGTTGAGGCCCAGCAGGGCGGCCTTGTCGGCCTCCTGCTTGCCGATCGCGTTGATCACCAGCCGGCCGCCGGGGTGCAGGTTCTTCAGGGCCTCCACCACGGGCGTCCAGGCGGGGGTGGTGTCGATCACGGCATGGAGCTTCACGGGGGATTCGGCTTCGGTGGCTCCGGCCCAGGTGGCCCCCAGCTCCAGGGCGAAGGCCCGCTGGTCGGCGCTGCGGGCGAACACGAACACCCGCGAGGCCGGAAAGCGGTGGCGCACCATCGGCAGCACCAGGTGGGCCGAGGCCCCGAAGCCGGTGAGCCCCAGGTCTTGCCCATCCACCAGGCCGCTCAGCACCAGCGAGCGGTAACCGATCGCGCCGGCACAGAGCATCGGTGCCACCGACGCGGCCTCCAGCCCCGCCGGCAGGGGATGGGCGAACGCCGCCGGCACGGTCATGCACTCCGCGTAGCCGCCGTTGACGTCCCGGCCGGTGGCCACGAAGGCCGGGCAGAGGTTCTCCCGGCCGCTGCGGCAGAAGGCGCAGCGGCCGCAGGCGTGGAAGATCCAGGCGATGCCCACCGCGTCGCCGGGAGTGAAGCCGTCGGTCCCCGGGCCGATGGCGGCAACGGTGCCGACGATCTGATGGCCCGGGATCACCGGAAAGCGGGGGGGTGGGGTGCGTCCCTCGATCTCATCCAGTTCGGTGTGGCACACCCCGCAGACCGCCACCTCCACCAGCAACTCGCCGGGCCCCGGCGCGGGCGGCGGCAGGTCCATCGGCACCAGCGGGTCCGGTGTGCGCGCCATGTCGCAGCAGGCCTGGAGCACCATCGCCTTCATGTCGACCTCCCCGGCGGTCCGGCCCAGGGTCCGGGCACGCATTCGCTGGCTCCACTCTGCCGCCCTTGGTGGCTCGGGTCCGGATCGGAGGCTGCAGGGCGTCAGGGCGCCCACACTGGGAACGGGGCCCCAGCCCTTTGGCCGTTTGCGAGATCTCCGATGCCTGCACCGACGGTTGCCGCCAGGACGCCCATCAGCGTGAAGCTGGAGCAGGGAAAGGAGTACTTCTATTGCGCCTGCGGCCGCTCAGCGGACCAGCCCTTCTGCGATGGATCCCACGAAGGCAGCGGCTTCACACCCCTCTCGTTCGTGGCAGAGAAAAGCGGCAGGGCGCTTCTGTGCCGCTGCAAGCAGACGGCCACGCCCCCCTGGTGCGACGGGACCCATGTGCACGTTCCCGCCGATCGGGTGGGCACCACCTTCTGCGTCGACGCTGACGGCCAGGGCGACGAAAGCGAGGGCGGTGACGGCGAAGCTGACGATGAGGAAGGGGACGATGGGGATCCGGAGCTGCGTGGTCCCCGTGGCGACGGGATGCCCCAGCCCAGGGCCACCGCGGAGGAACCCAACCTGCCACTGATCCATGCGCTGGCCGAGCACGGCCTCGATCAGGTGGGCCCCGAGGGGCCGCTGGCGGCCATGGGTGTGCCGCGCTCCCAGCTGCCGCTCTGGGATGACATCCAGATCCTGGTGGCCCAGCTGGCCCGCCAGCCCCTGCCGAGCGAGGCGGCGGTGGGCACCGAGCTGGTGATCGGCCCCCAGGCGCGGCGACCCCTGCGGCTGGAGATTCCCCTGCTGGTCTCCGACATGAGTTTCGGGGCCCTCTCCGAGGAGGCCAAGCTGGCCCTGGCCACAGGGGCGGAGCGGGCCGGGACGGCCATCTGCTCCGGGGAAGGCGGGATGCTTCCGGAGGAGCAGGCCGCCAACAGCCGCTATCTCTTTGAACTGGGTCCGGCCCGGTTCGGCTACCGGGAGGAGCTGCTGCCTCGCGTGCAGGCCTTCCACTTCAAGGCCGGCCAGGCCGCCAAGACCGGCAGCGGCGGTTACCTGCCGGCCAGCAAGGTCACTGCCCGCATCGCCTCCATCCGTGGCATCCCTGAAGGCCAGCCGATCCACTCACCTTCCACCTTCATCGATCTCCACTCACCGGGCGATTTCCGCGCATGCGCCGATCGGGTGCGGGAGCTGACCGGTGGCATCCCGGTGGGCTTCAAGCTCAGTGCCCAGCACATCGAGGCCGACCTCGACTTCGCCCTGGACGCCGGCGCCGACTACCTGATCCTCGATGGCCGCGGCGGCGGCACCGGCGCCGCTCCCCTGCTGCTGCGCGATCACATCGGCGTGCCCACCATCCCTGCCCTGGCGCGGGCCCGGGCCCACCTCGACCGCCGGGGCGCCAGCGGCCGCGTCACCCTCATCGCCACCGGCGGCTTGCGCACCCCGGCCGACTTCGTCAAGGCCCTGGCCCTGGGGGCCGATGGGATCGCCCTGGCCAATGCGGCGATCCAGGCGATCGGCTGCGTCGG
>JBBQIH010000315.1:0-3146 GCA_038324725.1 Cyanobacteriota bacterium
TCGAGTGCACTGCCGAGTGCCTCCACTCAGTGCCTCCCCGTTCACACCATGGACCGTTCTCTCCATCGGCCCTGCGAACATTCCGCCACCCAGGGCCGGTTCGGCGCGACCTCAAAGCAGGAGAAACCGATAAAGATCGCACCCGGTGTTTTGTGAATAGGTGTGCGGCTGGATAAGGATCCTTTCCAGTGCCACACCTATTTCCTCGCCAACGGTTCGGAGGGGGTGCTGATCGATCCTGGCTCGCCACTCACGATCGAAGGCACCCTGGCCAAGCTGCGAACCATCACCGATCTCGGTGCGATTCGCTGGCTCGTCTGTCACCACTCCGACCCCGACATCCGCGCCGCCCTGCCCAGACTGGGCGAAGTCCTGACACACCCTGAGATTCAGGTGGTGACGGAGTGGCGCGCCAATGCCCTGATCCGTCATTACGGCCATCGTTTCTCCACCTACCTGGTGGAGCAGCACGACTGGTGCCTGCCCCTGCTGGGGGGTCGGCGGCTGGAATTCCAGCTGACCCCGTACCTCCACTTTCCTGGGGCAATGGTTTCGTACGACACCCTCAGCCACCCCCTGTTCTCTTCGGATCTGTTCGGAGGTTTCGTCCACGACAGCCACGTGCTGGAGTCGGCCAATGCGGCCTACATCATCGAGAACGCCCGGCCCTTCCATCAGCACTACATGCCGGGCCGGGAGCTGCTCAGCGCCGGCCTGGCCCGCATCCGCTCCCGCTGGCCGCGCATCGGGCGAATCGCCCCGCAGCACGGCCACATCGTCGCCGCCACGATTGTCGATGAGGTGTTCAGCGCCTTGGGCGCCATGGACTGCGGCGTCTGAACGACGTGCTGGTGCATCAGAGCAGCCCCGTGGGGATGGTCCGGGCCATCACATCCTCGAATCCTCAGGCCAGGCCAGCGACTGTGAACTGGCCGTGGAGGTGCCCACCGATGGCAAGACCACCTGGTCTGCCGATGACAGCCATCCCCAGCGGCGGAAGCCCCACGCGGGCTGGCCATCCAGGGCCACGGTCCGACGCAGATGTTCGATCCGGACATGGAAAAAATGTTGCGGGACTTCGCCGAGTCGATGCGCCCCTGGCTGGACCATCTGCTGGAGGATCAGCGCCATGCCCACGAGGTGGCCACCCTCAACACGGCGGCGCTCTGCGATCCGCTCACGGGCCTGGCCAACCGCCGAGCCCTCGATGGGGCGAAGCAGCCACCCAGCCACTCCCTGATCGAGCTGGATCTCGACCATTTCAAGCAGGTCAACGACAGCTTCGGCCACGACGCCGGCGACCGGGTTCTCAAGTAGGTGGCCAAGGTCCTGAGGGAATCGGTGCGGGAGCAGGACCAGACGTTCCGGCTCGGCGGCGAGGAGTTCCTGGTGCTGCTGCCGGAGGCCGACCAGGCCACGGCCCTGATGGTGGCGGAACGGATCCGTCTGTCGATGCACCAACTCGACCTCGCTGGTGAAGCCCCCGAAGGGCGCCTCACGGTCAGCCTGGGGGGTGAGCACCAACCCGGCCCAGCTCCCTTCCGATTTCTCCCAGCTGATGGAGCTCGCCGACCAGGCGCTCTATGCCGCCAAAGGGGAAGGTCGCAACCGGGTCTGCGCCGCTGATTCCCTCTCCACGAGCAGCCGCTAGGCCGGGATAGCCCCTGGCAACGCCAGCCTCGGGAGTAACCTCCATGTCTGGATTGCCCTAGGGGGCGGCCAGGGATCCCGGCGTTTCAACCACCCGGTGATCGACACGACCGTCCTCTCGGGAGTTGGCGCTTGGCGCCGTGATGGATCCCCAGGCTGCCCGTTCCTTTCTTCGCGACGATCGGTCGGACGCCAGAAGGCGGGCGGCGAACCTGCGCATCACCGGCACCGATGTGGGTGGCGAAAGCTCCGGGCCCAGCTGCGTCATCACCACCGACAGCGAAGGCAGGCGCTTGGCGCGCCAGTCGAGCCACGTGCAGTCGATTGAGCTGCGCACCTACGTCTTCCTGGATTCCCTCCAGCCCCAGCTGGCCTCCTACATGGGCACGGTGTCCCATGGCTTCCTGCCGATTCCCGGCGATGCCTGCCTCTGGCTGGAGGTGTCCCCGGGGATGGCGGTGCACCGGGTCACCGACATCGCCCTGAAGGCCAGCACGGTGCGGCTCGGCCAGATGGTGGTGGAGCGGGCCTTCGGCTCCCTGGCCCTCTACCACCGCGATCAGAGCAACGTGCTCCACTCCGGTGACGTGGTTCTGGAGGCCATCGGCAGCCGGGTGGAGCTGCGCAGCCGCTGTGAGGTGACCTGGACCGAGATCATCCGGGCGATCACCCCCGACCATGCCGTGCTGATCAACCGCCAGAACCGCCGCGGCTCGATGATCCAGGCGGGCATGAGCATGTTCATCCTTGAGACCGAGCCGGCCGGTTACGTGCTGATCGCCGCCAACGAGGCGGAGAAGGGCTCCAACATCACCGTGGTCGACGTCAAGGCCGTCGGTGCCTTCGGCCGCCTCACCTTGGCGGGCAAGGAGGGCGATGTGGAGGAGGCCGCCGCCGCCGCCATGCGCGCCGTGGCCCAGATCAACGCCGGCGCTGGCGCCTGAACGCTTAGGCCAGGCCCAGCAGACGTTTCAGACCAGGGGCCATCGCCCGGGCCGCCTTGCCACGGCTGCCCAGCCGGCTCCGGAGATGCTCGCCCATCTCGGCATAGCTGCAACCGGCTTCGCGCACGTGGAACAGCGGGTCATAGCCGCCGCCATGGCCCGCAGGCTGGCGCAGGACCAGCCCGCGGCAGAGCCCCTCCGACTCCAGCACCACCGCACCGGTGGGGTCGGCCAGGGCCATGGCACTCACGAAGGTGCCGCCGCGGTAGAGGCCGTCGCCCAGCTCCTGCAGCAGCCGGTGGATCTTCTCGTGGTCGGTGGGGGCGTAGCGGGCCGAATGCAGACCAGGACGGCCACCGAGGGCATCCACCTCCAGGCCCGAATCGTCGCCCAGCGACCAGCAGCCGGTGAGGGCGGCCACGGTGGAGGCCTTCAGACGGGCATTTTCCGCATAGGTGTGGCCGGTCTCCTCGATCTCCAGATCCTTCGGTTGCTGCCTGACCTCCATACCCACCTCATCGAGCATGGCCGTGATTTCGGCCACCTTGTGGG
>JBBQIH010000316.1:0-3124 GCA_038324725.1 Cyanobacteriota bacterium
CTGCATGCCGGCCGCCGCGCCAAGGAGCGGATGGTGGCCGCCAACCTGCGCCTGGTGGTGAGCGTCGCCAAGAAGTACACCAAGCGGAACATGGAGCTGCTGGATCTGATCCAGGAGGGCACGATCGGCCTGGTGCGGGGCGTCGAGAAGTTCGACCCCACCCGCGGCTACAAGTTCTCCACCTACGCCTACTGGTGGATCCGCCAGGGCATCACCCGAGCGATCGCCGAGAAGAGCCGCACGATCCGGCTGCCGATCCACATCACCGAAACACTCAACAAGCTCAAGAAGGGCCAGCGGGAGCTGAGCCAGGAATTGGGCCGCACCCCCACCCTGAGCGAACTGGCGGTGGCGGTGGAACTCCCCGAAGACGAGGTGAAAGACCTGCTCTGCCGGGCCCGCCAGCCGGTGAGCCTGGAAACGAAGGTGGGCGACGGCGAAGACACCGAGCTGCTGGACCTGCTGGCCGGGGACGACCTGCTGCCGGCCGACCTGGTGGACGGCGAGTGCCTCAAGGGCGACCTGCGGGCCCTGCTGGAGCAGCTGCCGGAGCTGCAGGGCCGGGTGCTGAAGATGCGCTACGGCATCGACGGCGAAGAGCCGATGAGCCTCACCGGCATCGCCCGCACCCTGGGCATGAGCCGTGACAAGACCCGCAATCTGGAGCGACGTGCCCTCGAAGGTATTCGGCACCACTCCCGCTCCCTCGAGGCTTACCTGGTGGCCTGAGCCACCACGGCCCGCCAAAAAGCCCCCGTTTCCGGGGGCCCTGTGCCAGCCAGGTGTGGCTTGACGTCAGTAGCGGGGACGCCCACCACCGGCGCCACCGCCGCTGCCGCCACCACCGGTGCGGGGCTGGGCCTTGTTGACCCGGATCATCCGCCCCATCCACTCGACATCCTGAAGATCGTCGATGGCCTTGGTTTCATCGGCCTCATTGGCCATTTCAACGAAGGCGAAGCCGCGCTTGCGGCCGGTTTCCCGGTCGACGGGCAAGCTGCAGTTACGCAGCTCTCCATACTGCGCAAACAGATGGTTGAGATCCTCCACCTCCGCATCGAAGGAGAGATTTCCAACGTAAATCGTCATGAACAGAGAAACAATTATGTACGGATTCGTCGATAGCCCTTGCAGGACGTTGTCACTCGCCGAAGAGAAATCTATGAATCACTAGAAGCGTACAGCCTGGTTGGACTGGCAGGCTGGGGACGTTGCTCAAGACGAACCATGAAGGGACAAGGGTCGTCCATCGCCCTGGTGGCGCTCTGGATCCTCGGCTGGGGCGTCGGCGGTTCGCTGATCGATGCCGGACTGATCAAGGCGGCGGTCTACAACCTGGAGGGGGGACAGGTGGGAACCCTGATCACCTTCCTGGTTTGGAGCCTGCTGTGGGGCGCACTGGGCCTGAAGCTGTGGCAGAGAAGGGGCGCTGGGGGATCCGAAGACGCCCACCCAGAAGAAGAAGCACCCTGACTCGCCAACAGCCCTGGGCTACTTGCGGATGCCGAGCAGCTGGGCGCCGTAATGCTCGCTGAACTCGGCCTGGTGCTGCCAGGCGGAGAGGAGGGTCTTGGCGACCTTGCGCAGTTCCTCGATGTCGTCGCAGCTGTCGATGGCGCGGGAGTGCACGGCGATCGAGAACTGCCGGTTAAGGGAGAGGGAGGTCGGCATGTCCTGCTTTCAATGTTTCAGAACATTACAAGACCTTGCCGGCAGGAGGGTGGCGGCAAACCGTACCGGCGGCCCAGAAGGCCTGAGTCTTCAGAAGAACTGGTCAAAGTTGTCGAAGTCGACCGCGCTGAAGGTGCCGTCCTGCACCTGGGCCATCAAACGCTCCAACTGAACCCACAGCGCGCCACCGGTCAGCAGCGACAGCACGAAGGCCGCCAACAGGGCTGTGCCGGCGCCGAAGCCGAACACCTGCAGGCTGGCGCCGATGAAGAGGGTCACGCCGATCACCAGGCCCCCATAGGGCAGAGTCGTTTCCAGGTTGGAGATCGGCAGCAGGGCCAGCCTGTCCTGCTTCCAGCCCTCGAGCCGGTTCTGGATCATCTTGGCGAAGGTGAGGCCACACAGCACGGCCATGGCCAGGCCGATCCCGGCCAGCATGTAGGGCGGGTAAGTGAGCGGGGCGTACTCCAGCAGGATCTCCAGGGCATCCAGATCGCCGAAATCCCCGCTGGCCTGGTCCAGCCCCGCCTGCTGCAGGGTCACCGGAGCATTCGCGAGGGCGGCCAGCAGCTGGGTCACGGCAGGGAGTCAGGAAGCGATCGGGGCCGACCCTAGGCGCCGAGGCCGCCGCCTCAGCTGAATCGGCTCCGCAAGCGGTGGACGATGGCGTTCAGGGCCAACAGCAGCAGGCCCACGCCGATGAACACCAGACCCCGCAGACCGAGGTCCGCCTGGGCCATGTCGATGGCCAGCAGCCGCAGCAGGCAGGCCCCCAGCCCCACCAGGGCCACCAGCCGGAACTGGGGCTCGCGCAGCACCACCCCGAGCAGGTAGATGGCGAAGGCTTCGCCGGTCCAGAGGAGCGTCAGCAGGGCGCGATCGTAGCCGCTGGCCAGCACGAGGGCCACGGCGACAAACAGGGGGTAGTACAGCCAGAGGTTGCGGCGTTGCGCCACCCGCGCTCCGATCCAGACCAGAACCGGCCATCCACCGGGCTGGGCCAGCCGTTCCAGGTCGAGCCAGCGGTGGGAGGCCACGACGAAGGCCGTCTGCAGCGCGATCGCCATCACCCCGGCAGCCTGGGCGGCTGAGCTGACCATGGGGAAGAGCGAGAGGCCACCACCGAGGCTGTGCACCAGCGCCAGCACCGACAGCCAGTAGACGAACACGCCATACACCTGAAGCCGGCTGGCGAACAGCCGCACCAGAGCCGGGCAGACCAGCACCAGGGCCAGCAGGGACCAGGCGACGGGTCGCCAGGGGGCGCTGATTTCCCCCTGCAGCGTCAGGCTCACACCCAGCAGGGCACCCTCAAGGAAACAGGGCTGCACCAGCTGCCAGGTCCGCAGCCGCACCAGGTCCGCCCCCGCCCGGAAGAACCAGCCGTGCAGACAAACGGCGATCGCCAGGAGCTCGATCAGCCAGCGACCCCGCCACTGCAGGGCCCCGAGCG
>JBBQIH010000317.1:0-3113 GCA_038324725.1 Cyanobacteriota bacterium
TGCATGCGCGGCTCATGGGCCACCGGCGGATGGGGGTAGGGGCCGCTGCAGGGCGGCTCGGTGGGATCCTCACCGCGCTGGCCGTGCACGTGGTACATCTCCTCCGCCTTCTGGTACCAGGGCTCGAAGTCGGCGTAGCGCAGGGGCCAGGCCGGCGATGTGCCATCGAAGTGGGCGAGCTGCTCGAAGTCCTGCTGGCGCAGGCGGAAATGGGCGGCGCCGTACATCTTGGTGGCGCCGCCGACGAAGTAGTGGCTGCCGGGCTGGAAGGTCTTGCCGTGTTTGTCGAGCCAGGGATCCTTCGACACGTAGCGGTTCTGCTGGAACACCGCTTCGGCGTCCCAGTTCTGGGGTTCCTGGGGCAGCCAGTCGCCCCGCTCCAGCACCAGCACCTTCAGGCCCGTGGGGGCCAGGTGGCGGGCCAGGGTGCCGCCACCGGCGCCGCTGCCGATGATCACCACGTCGAAGTGGGCACCGTTGCTCACCTGCAGTTGCTCTGCGGCCGGCAGGGGCGAGGTGTGAACACTCGGACCGGCGATCGCGGCGCTGGGGGACGGAGAGCTCATGACGGGGGGGTGTAGCGGTTGAGCTGGTTGAGCATCTTGCAGACCATGGCGCTCCAGCCGGTCTGATGGGAGGCACCGACGCCGCTGCCATTGTCGCCGTGAAAGTATTCGTTGAACAGGATCAGATCGCGCCAATGGGGATCGCTCTGGAATAGCTCCACGCCACCATTGAAGGGACGGCGGCCTTCGCCGTTGCGACGGAACAGATCCACCAGCCGTTTCTCCAGCTCCAGGGACGCCTCCCAGAGGTTGATCCAGTGGCCGGAGCGGGTGGGGAACTCCACCTTGAAGCTGTCGTCGTAGAAGTGGGCGAACTTCTGCAGCGATTCGATCAGCAGGAAGTTCATCGGCATCCACACCGGCCCGCGCCAGTTGGAGTTGCCCCCGAACATGGCCACCGGACTGTCGGCCGGGCTGTAGGCGAGGGTCTGGCTCTCGCTGCCTTCGGTGTAGGTGTAGGGGTGCTGTTCGTACACCTTGGAAAGGGAGCGGATGCCGTAGGGAGAGAGAAACTCCTCCTCGTCAAACAGTCGCTCGCAGATGCGCTGCAGGCGCTCCCTGGGTACCAGGGTGAACAGCACCCGATCGTTGTGCCAGATCCCCAGGTTCTGCACTATCCAGGAGGGCGTGGTGCGCTCGTGGGTGAACCAGGCCAGGGTGCGGGTGACATCCAGCATCGGTAACCGTGCCACGGTGTCGATGTCGAAGCTCTGCACCGCCAGCAGCGGCACCAGGCCCGAGAGCGAGCGGGTGCGCAGGTAGTCGACGCTGCCGTCGGGCCGTTTGATCACGTCGTAATAGAAGCCGTCCTCCTCGTCCCAGTTGAGGTAGTCGCGGCCGGCAGGATTGTTGAGGCCGATGGCCAGCTGCACGAAATCCACCACGAAGCGCTCGCAGATGTCGGCGTACTCGGGCTCTTCGCGGCTCAGCTCCACGGCGATCTCCAGCAGATTGAGACTGAGCGAGGCCATCCAGGCGGTGCCGTCGCACTGCTCGATGATGCTGCCGTCGGCCAGGGGGAAACGCCGATCGAACACAGCGATGTTGTCGAGGCCCAGGAAGCCCCCCTCGAAGACGTTGTCGCCAGAGCGGTCGTTGCGGTTCGCCCACCAGCCGTACTCCAGGATCAGCTTGCGCAGGGCGGCGCGCAGGAAGGCCAGATCGGGAGCGTCGGTGTTCTTACGGTCGATCTGATAAATGCGCATCGCCGCCCAGGCGCCGATCGGCGGATTGGGATCGGACAGGGCCCATTCGTAGGCAGGGGTCTGGGCGTTGGGAGCGGTGTAGTGGGGCTTGCGCAGCAGCATGCACTGCTCCTTGGCGGTCGCCGGATCGAAGATCGCGAAGGCCACGGCATGGAACATCAGGTCCCACTGGCAGAAGTAGGGGTATTCCCAGCAATCCGGCATCGAGATCACGTCGTGGGCGTGCAGCCGTTCCCAGTAGGCGTTCTGGGTGTGGCGCCGCTGAGGCGGTGGGGGCGTGCCGGTGGGGTCGCCCTCAAGCCAGCGCATCACGCTCCAGCCGTAGTACTTCTTGCACCACAGCAGCCCGGCGGTGCCGGCCAGATGGATGCGCCGGTCGTCTTCGGAAAGGCCGGGAACGCGATGCTCGAAATACTCCAGCCACTCCCGTTCGCGCTCGGTGAAAAGTGCGGCGACGGCGTCCCGACCCAGCGAAGCAGCCGGTGAAGGGACGTCGACGCGGTGCAGGCGCAACTCCACCACCCACTCCTCGCCGGCGGCCAGGGTGCGCTGCAGCAGCAGGCCCGCCTTGCTGCCCTGCAGGGCCGGATTCACCGCGACGACCTCGCCGTCGACCACATGGCGGTGGAAGCCGTCCTTCTGGAAGGCCGTGGCGTTGGGCTGGCCCCAGAGCCGCTCGCTGTTGGTTTCGTTGTCGGTGAAGATCCAGCGGCCGGGCTCCTCGCAGTCGAGCTGATACACCCCCAGATGGGGGATCCCATCGGTGACCACCGATGGGCCGCTGGCGCCATCGCCGGCGCCGGCAAGTGGGCGGATCCGGTGTTCGACTTCATCGGGATAGCCCCAGCGCCAGGTGTTGCGCAGCCACAGGCTGGGCAGCAGGGTGAGAGGTGCCGCTTCGGGACCCCGGTTGGTGGCCTGCAGGCGGATCAGCAGGTCCTCGGGTCCGGCCTTGGCGTACGTGATGACGACGTCGAAGTAGCGGCTGTCGTTGAAGATCCCCGTGTCGATCAGTTCGTACTCGGGCTGGTCACGGCCGCGGCGGCCGTTCTCCTCCCGCAGCTCCGCGTAGGGGAAGGCCCGCTGCGGGTACTTGTACAGCCCCCGCATGAAGCTGTGGGTGGGGGTGTTGGCGAGATGAAAGAAGTAGTCCTTGAGATCCTCGCCGTGGTTGCCTTCGGGATTGCCGAGCCCGAAGGGCCGTTCCTTGAGGATCGGATCAACGCCGTTCCAGAGGGCCAGAGAGAAGCAGAGGCGGCACTGGTCGTCGCAGAGGCCCAGCAGGCCGTCCTCGCCCCAGCGGTAGACGCGGGAGCGGGCGTGGTCGTGGGGGAAGGAGGCC
>JBBQIH010000318.1:0-3101 GCA_038324725.1 Cyanobacteriota bacterium
GGAACCGGCCACGGCGGGCCGCTCGCCCCGCCGCCCCCTGCAGGCCAGCAACGCCACCTCCCTGGCCCAGTACATCCAGTGGGCCTCCACGGCGGTGGTGGGGGCCGCCTCGATGCCGGCGAGCCGGGTGAGCGAGTCGCCCCTGGAGCCTGCGGCGGGCAACATCCCCCTGCCGGATCTGCCCCCCACCGTGCTGGATCCCACCGACGATGTCGGCCCCCTGGTGTGGTGAACACCTGGGTGGCGCCGATCGGTGCCAGCCGGGCCGGGGCCGCCCACCTCAGGGCCGGCCGCCCCTGCCAGGACGCCGTGCTCTGCGGCGAGCTGCGCGACGCCACCGGGCAGCCGGTGATGCTGATGGCGGTGGCCGATGGCCACGGCGGACGCCGCTACCGGCGCAGCGAGGTGGGAAGTCGCCTGGCCTGCGAGACGGCCCTGGCCGTGGTGGCTGACGCCCTGGCCTCCAGGCCCCCGGGGGACGGGGAGGGGGGCTGGAGCCGCTGGCTGGCCCACGACCTGCCCGAAGCGCTCCAGCGCCGCTGGCTTGAGGCGGTGCAGGCCCACTGGCAGGGCGATCCCGGCGAGGGCGACTTCGAGCCCCTGCTGTACGGCAGCACCCTGGGCCTGGTGGTGATGACGCCCCGCTGGTGGGGCCACACCGGCCTGGGCGACTGGGATCTGGTGCGGGTGGAGGCGGACGGCCGCGCCCGGCTGCTTGAGGAGGAGAACGAGCCCACCGCGCTCGGGGAGGCCACCTGCAGCCTCTGCCAACCCCAGGCGGCGTCCCTGTTCGCCCGCCGGGCGGCCCTGCATCCCATGGTGGCCGAAGAGCGCGACTTCGCCCTGGTGCTCTGCACCGACGGCATCCGCAAGTCCTGCGCCACCGACGCCGACTTCCTGACCCTGGCGGCCTGGTTGGCCCGCAGCGGTGCCGAGGCGGCCGGCACCCTGCCGGAGGCGCTGGATCGGATCAGCCGCGAGGGCAGCGGCGACGACGTGACCGTCGCGATCGGCCATAGCGGCGCGCACAGCGAGGAACTGCCGCCTCCGCCGCCGCCAGCCCAGACGACGCAAACCTCTCCGCCGCTGCCATCCCCCCCGGCGGCCCCGGAGGCGTCCGATCCCCGCCCCCTTCCCCGGAAGCGGCGTCCGGCCCTCGGCCGGGCCGTGGCCCTCGGCCTGGCCCTGGCCGCCGCCGGTGCGGGCTGGCTGACCCTGGTCTGGCCCCAAACCCAGCCCCCGCCGCAGGCGGCGCCCACCTCCCCCGGGCTGCGGGCCGCCCGGGCCGAGGTGGAGCGCCTCTGCCGCCAGCCGGCCACCTTGCCCCTGGAGCTGCGCCGTCGCCGCGAGCTGTTCGTCGCCCTGCGGCAGGGCCGGCAGGATCCAGCCCAACTGAAAGCAGCAGCCGCCACGGATCCCCTGGCTGCCCTGATCGCCGCGGATCTGCCTGCTGCCAATCCAGCTGAGGACAAGCCCGCTGCGGCCAAACCTCTTCTGGCCAAACCTCGCCGCCCGCTGCAGGCCCTCGGCGCCTGCCCGGCCCTGCTGGAGGCCCTCAGCCGGCAGTGGGCCGAATCCCCAGCCCCGGCCACCATTACCCCCTGAACCCCATGGCCCTGCGCCTGCTGCTCGATTGCGCCGATCCTCTGGAGTGGGAGCGCTGGCTGCCCAGCGGCCTGTTCCAGGGCGTCACCACCAACCCGACCCTGCTGCGGCGGGCCGGTCAGCCCTGCAACCTTGACCACCTCGGGCGGCTGCAGGAGCGCGCTTTGGCCCTGGGCTGCCGCGAGCTGCATCTGCAGACATGGGGCGCTGATGGGGAACAGCAGCTGGCCACCGGCCGGGCCCTGGCGGCCCTCGATCCCCAGCGGGTCTTCGTCAAGGTGCCGATCACCCGGACCGGCGCCGAGGTGGCGCGGCAGTTGATCGCCGAAGGGGTGCCTGTCACCTTCACCGCCTGCTACGAGGTGGCGCAGGTGCTGGTGGCCGCGGCCCTCGGGGCCGATGGCATCGCCGCCTACCTGGGCCGCATCAGCGATCTAGGCCGCGACGGCCACGGCGAGCTGATCGCCATGCAGCGGGCTCTCGAAGGGGTGGGCTCCAGCACCCGGTTGCTGGTGGCCAGCCTGCGGCAGCCTGGGGATCTGGCCCGCCTGGCCGCCGCAGGCCTGGCCCACCACACGATCAGCCCGGCGATTGCCGGCGCCCTGTTCGGCAGCCCGGACAGCGCCGCGGCCGCCGGGCAGTTTGAACGTGACGCCCAAGGCGGCTGAACCGCCCGCGCCAGGCAGGACTCAGGCGGTCCCGCAGAAGGTGACGTCGGGGAACTTGAGCTTGGCCTCATCGAGGGATTTGCCGCGCCCCTCCTCCTGCCAGTAGTTGATCACTTCGGTGGCCTTGTTGAGGATCTCGACCCGCTCGTTGTCGGTGATCCAGCTCTTGGCCTCGAGTTCGCCCTTGAGGGTTTCCCAGGCGTCTTCCCGGGGCCAGAAGAAGTAGGCGGTGAGGGGGCTGGGCCCGCCTCCAACGATCTGATCCACCGCCAGGGCGACGTTGTCGGGCAGCCAGAGGATCTTCACCAGGAAGCGGCCCTCGTCGGCCTTGGGGGTGTAGCCGGAGGGCACCCCGTCTTCGTCGATGGTGGCGGTAGCCAGGGCGGCACTGCCGCCGCGCAGCACCGGACGACCCTCGGTGGTGTCGGCGGCAATGGCCGCAGGTACGGCGCTGACTGCAGCGGCCTCGGCACTCTCAGGGGCTGTCACGGTTTCGGCGCTCAAGGAGAACTAGCAAACGATTAACTTACCAGCCGATTCGCTGCAACCCCCTGGCTGCCCCCGCCGCACCCCGCGCCGTCCTCCTGTTCGACATCGACGGCGTGATCAGGGATGTGGCTGGCAGCTACCGGCGCGCCATCGTCGAAACCGTGCGGCACTTCTGCGGCTGGGCTCCTGAGCCCGCCGCCATCGACGCCCTCAAGGGTGAAGGTCGCTGGAACAACGACTGGCAGGCCTCGATGGAGCTGCTGCGCCGCCGCGGCGGCGCCCCCCTGCCTGCCTGGGTGGAGCTGGTGGTCGGGTGCAGCGGCCCCTACTTCGGTGGCG
>JBBQIH010000319.1:0-3099 GCA_038324725.1 Cyanobacteriota bacterium
CTCCAGCACCGGCACCAGGGGCAGGGGCATCGCTGCGGCTGCGGCCGCCTCACCGACAAACACAAACAGCAGGCCCTGGCCCTCGGCGGTGGCATAGGCCCGGCAGCTGGATCGCACGGCGCTGGGGGTGGCCCCCGCCTCGGCCTGGGGGATGGCGGTGCAGTGGCCATCGCCGGCGAACGTCCAACCGTGGTAAGGACACTCCAGTTCTCCGGCCCCATTGAGGCGCCCCTGGCTGAGGGGGACGAGGCGATGGGGGCAGACATCGGCAAAGGCACGCCAGGTCTGGCCCGCGCGATCCCACCAGAGCACGAGGTCCTGCCCCAGGAGCGTGAAGGCGGTGGGCCTGCTGCGGTCGAGGTCCCGCAGATAGGCCACCGGGTACCAGTGCTGATGCCAGGCGGTGCTCGTCATGGGTCCGATTCTGCTGGGGGGCTGGGACGGATGCGGGCCCGTTACAAGACGCCGCCAGGGCCGCTGCCAGCGGCGGCGGCGCTCCTAGGACGGCTTGGAAGACATTCCTGCCAACCCTTTCCAACCCCGTGGGCACCTTCCTGGCCGGCAATCCCCTGGCGATCTTCGCCCTGCTGCTGGTGCTCAGCGTGATGGTGCCGCCCCTGGTGCGGCCCTTGCGGCTGCCGGATCTGGTGGGACTGCTGCTGGCCGGGGTGGCGATCGGTCCCCATGGCCTCGCCTGGCTCGTCTCCAGCAGCGAGACCGTGCGGCTGCTTTCGGACGTGGGGGTGATCTACCTGTTGTTCATCGCCGGGCTGGAGATCGACCTGGGGGAGTTCCAGCGGATCCGGGCCCGCTCCTTCCGCTTTGGCCTGCTCACCTTCACCCTGCCGATGGTGGCGGGAACGGTGCTGGGATTCGCCTACGGCTACCCAGCCGTCAGCGCCGTTCTGATCGGCTCGATCCTCGCCTCCCACACCCCCCTGGGGTACCCGATCGTGCGCAGCTTCGGCGCCATGCGGGAGGAGTGCGTCACGGTGGCGATCGGCGGCACGATCTTCACCGACATCGCCGCCTTGGTGTTGCTGGCTCTGTGCGTCAGCCTGGGGCAGGGCCAGCTGAGCGCACCGGGGGTGGTCACCCTGCTGCTCAAGGTGGCCCTGTACGCCGCCGCTGTGATGCTGTTGATCCGGCGGCTGGGCCGCGGCCTGATCCGCCGCAGCGTTGATGGCGACAGCCGGTTGTTCGTGGCGGTGCTGCTGGCCCTGTTCCTGGCGGCCGTGGGGGCGGAGCTGGCCGGCGTGGAGAAGATCGTCGGCGCCTTCCTGGCCGGATTGGCCGTGAACGGTGTGTTGCCGGAGGGCCGGGTCAAGGAGCAGGTGGTGGTCGTGGGGGCGAGTCTGTTCATCCCGCTGTTCTTCATCGACCTCGGTCTGCTGCTCGACGTGCCGGTGTTCCTCAGCACGATGACGGGCTCGGTTTTCGCCATCGCCCTGATCCTGACCCTGATCACCAGCAAGGGGTTGGCCTCCTGGTGGTCGGGTCTGCTTTACCGCTACGACGGGCCCCAGATGCTCACCCTGTGGTCGCTCTCGCTCCCCCAGGTGGCGGCCACCCTGGCGGCCACCTATGTGGGCTTCCGCCAGGGCCTGCTGGATGAGCGGATGCTCAACAGCGTCCTGGCCCTGATGGTGGTGACCGCGACCCTGGGACCGATCCTCACCTCGGTGGCGATGACCCGCATGGCCAACCGCCGGTCCAGGGATCTCAGCCTGCAGGAGAGTGGTCAGCTGGCCCTGGTGCGACGGGCCCTGCGGGTGCTGGTGCCGATCAGCGAGGCCCGCAGCGAGGAGCCCCTGCTCGTGCTGGCCGGGCGGCTGATCGACGGGGACGCGGGCCGCCAAGGCACGGTGCTGCCCCTCTCGGTGGTATCGCCGCGCCAGGCCGAAGCCGGCCGCGGCGCCCAGCCTGTCGTGCACCGGGCCCTGGCCGAGGGGCGCCAGCTGCTGGAGCGTGCCGATGCCTTCACCGCGGGGGCGGGAGTGCCCAGTCGCTCGCTACTGCGGGTCGACAACGACATCCCCGGCGGCATCGCCCGCACCGCCCTTGAACAGGGGGCCGATCTGGTCCTGGTGGGCGTGACGGCGGCACCGCGCCTGGGGCGCTGGCTGTTCGGGGATCTGGTGGCCGCCATCTGCCGTCAGGCCCACTGCCCGGTGGTGATGGCCCGGCTGCGGGACGACCCGACCAGCTTCCGCCGGCTGCTCGTCCCCGTGAAGGACCTCTCCGCCGGCGCCCTGGAGCAGTACCAGCTGGCGGAGCGACTGCTCAGTGCCTGCCCCTCCGATGAGGGCGCCGCCATCACCCTGCTGCACATTCACGAGCCCTGGCTGCCCCAGGCGGAACGGGAGCAGCTGGCCCGCCAGCTGCAGGCGTGGGTTCCGTCCTCCTCCAGGGGCGGTGGGGGGGTGCCGGTCACGGTGGAGCTTCTGGCCGACCAGAACGTGGCCGAGGCGATCGAGCGCAGCAGCGAAAGCCACGATCTGGTGATCCTGCGCTCCTTGCGGCGCCTGGTGGAGGGTCTGCCGATTCCCGCCAGCGACCAGGCCACCAGCCTGCTGCGGCGCCTGCGCTGCTCGGCCCTGGTGATCAGTGATCCACTTCACTGACCCCTGCACTGATCCAGGGCCTTGACTAGACAGAGGGGAGACCCGCAGCTCCCATGTCCTACAGCCATCTTCTGGTGCCCAGCGACGGCTCCGACCTCTCACTGGCGGCGGTGCGCCACGCCGTGGCACTTGCCGCCGCCCTCGGGGCCAGGATCACGTTCTTCCATGCCCAGGCCAGTGTGCCGGTGCAGGTGGTGGGACTCGGCGAGATGCTCGACGCCACCACCATGGAGGCCCTGATGAACGCCAGCCGCAAGGATGGGGATCGGATCCTTGAGGAGTCGCTGGCGGTGGCGAAGCAGGCCGGCGTCAGCGCCACGGCCGAACGTGTGTTGAGCGACCTGCCCCACCAGGCCATCGTCGAGGCCGCCACCCGGCTCGGCTGCGACCTGATCCTGATGGCCTCCCACGGCCGCCGCGGCCTGGTAGGGATGCTGATCGGTAGCGAAACCCAGCGGGTGCTGGTCCAGTCCCC
>JBBQIH010000320.1:0-3097 GCA_038324725.1 Cyanobacteriota bacterium
GGCGGTTCGCTGCCGGGGTTGCAGCACCAGCAGCTCCACCGAGCCACCCGAAGCGCGCCGCGCCGTCAGCCGCGCCTGGAGCACGCGGGTGTCGTTCACCACCAGCAGATCGCCGCTGTGGAGCTCGTGCTGCAGGTCCCAGACGGTCCGATGCAGGGCCCCGGGAGCCGGAACTCCAGAGGGCTCGACGGCCAGCAGCCGCGCGTCGTGGCGGGGCTCCGCCGGCCGCTGGGCGATAGCGCCCTCGGCAAGGGTGAAGTCGTAGCTGGAGAGCCGCAGATCCGGATCCAGATCAGCAGACAGCGCAGGGGTGGACCGCGTCGGGCCAGACTCGCCAGCCTGCATCGTCGGATCAGCCAACTGGTCGTCAGGCGGATCCGCCGAGGGAAACGCCTCGACAACAGCCATGGATCAGAGGGCCAGGCTTTCGGGCCGGTTCTCGATCAGGTCGGCGAGATCCTTGAGGAAGGCGGCGGCATGCGTCCCGTAGATGACGCGGTGATCAGCGGTCAGGTTGACCTGCATCTGGCGCCGCACGGCGATCGAGCCGTCCTTGAGGGCCGCGACCACGGGCCGGGAGGCGGCGACCGCCAGGATGGCGCCGGTGCCCGGGGGCAGGATCGCGTCGAAGCGATCGACCCCGAACATGCCCAGGTTGGAGAGGGTGAAGGTGCCGGTGGTGTACTCCTCCGGCTTGAGCTGCTTGGAGCGGGAGCGGGCCACCAGATCGGCCCAGTTGCGCGAGAGCGAATAGAGGTCGGTGCGGTCGGCGGCGGCCAGCACCGGGGTGATCAGGCCGCCGTCATCCATGGCGACGGCTACGGCCACGTTCACGGACGCCGGATAGGCCATGCCCGCGTCGCTGGCCGACGCGTTCAGCTGGGGGTGGCGGGCCAGGGTGACAGCCACCGCCTTGGCCAGCAGGGCCGTCATCGTGACGCCCTTGGCCTTCACCTGCTTATAGAAAGCGTCGAGCCGGTCGGTGGTGATCGTGTAGCCGACGTGGAAGCAGGGGACCGCCAGACTGGCGTTCATGTTGCGGACGACCGCCTGCTGCAGGGTGTTGAAGGCCACGGTCTCACCGGCGCGGCCGAAGGCCTGCCCGGCGGGGGCCGCGGGGGCGGCCGCTGCACCGTTGGCCGGCGGAGCGGCCATGGCCGGGGCGGTGCCTTCGGCCACCCGCGGCACACTGACGGGCTGGCCGGTGGCCTGCTCCACGTCCTCGGCCTGGATGCGGCCGTTGGGGCCGCTGCCCCGCACGGAGGCCAGGGCCACGCCGAGCTGGGCCGCCAGCTTGCGGGCCCGGGGGGTGGCCACCACCCGGCCATCGCTGGCGGCGGCGGGAACCGCCACCGGTGCCGGGGCAGGGGTCGGTGCGGCCACGGGGGCCGGAGCCGGTGGGGGAGAGGCCGGAGCTGGGCTGGGCGTGGCTGCAGCAGGAGCGGGGGCGGCCGGTGCCGGTGCCGCCGCCTTGGCCGCCGCGATCTCTGCTTCGGTTTCCACGATCAGACCGATCGTTTCGCCCACCGGAGCGGTGCTGCCCGCCTCCATCAGCACAGCCGCCAGGAAGCCCTCCTGGAAGGCCTCCACATCCATGTCGGCCTTGTCGGACTCGACCACGAGCACCGACTCGCCCCGTTCGACCCGCTCACCGGGCTTCTTGAGCCACTCCACGATCTTGCCCTCCGTCATGGTGGAGCTGAGGGCCGGCATGAAGATTTCGTGGGTGGCCAACGGGGGACTGCCTCTGTGATGGGGAGGATTTTAGGCGGCGGAAGGATCAGCCCCCCTCGATCGCCTCAATCACCCCGTCCCGCACCAGCACCGACACCTGCAGCTTCTGCACCAGGTTGTCGCCCACCTGGACATCGCAGAAGCTCTCGATCTGCCCCTGCTCCACCACCTGCTCCATCTCCAGTTCCCGCACCTGGCGCTGCTGCTCCAGCACCTGGCGTTTCTGCTCCTCGAACTCGGCCCGCTTGGCCGCCACCTGCTGCTGCACCGAGCCCACCTGCTCCTGCACCCGGGGATCGAGGGGATTGGCGCTCTGGCGACGGATCTCGTCGACCAGCCGTTGCCCCTCCTGCTCCAGTTGGGCCAGCTGCTGGTCGAAGTTGGTGAGGGCATTGCTGAGCTCCCGCTCGGCATCTTCCTTCCAGCGCGGCGTGACCACGGCTCGCACCGTGATCGATCGCTTGATGTTCAGGCTGTTGCCGTCGGCCATGGGACTGCAGGTGCAGGGCTCAGGCTGTCAGGCCACGGGCGATCCGGTCAACCATGGGTCAGCTCTCCCCGTAGAGCGCCGCGATGGCGCCCCGGTCACGGTCGGCGATGCGATCCCGCCGTTGTTTCAGGGTCTGGGTGAGCAGGCCGTTGTCGATGCTGAAGGGCTCCACCAGGGTCACGCCGCCGAGCCGCTCGTCCGGACGGGACCCCGGGCGGGCCGCCAGCAGGCGATTGCACTCGCGGGCCAGGGCCCGCAGCAGGGCCGGGTCGGGGCTGGCTTCGGAGCCCGAATACGGCAGGTTGGCCGCGGCCGCGAAGGCCAGCAGGGTCTCCAGCTTCGGCACCACAAGGGCTCCGAGCTGCTTGCGATCCTGGCCCACCAGCATCACCTGCTCCACCAGCGGCGAGGCCACCAGGGCCTCCTCCAGGGGTCCGGGCTCGATATTCTCGCCGCTGCTGAGCACGATCGTGTCCTTGGCCCGGCCTGTCAGCACAAGGGTTCCATCGGCCAGCAACAGGCCCAGATCGCCGGTGTCGAACCAGCCCTCCCCATCCAGCACCTTGGCCGTGGCCTCGGGCTTGTTGTGGTAGCCCACCATCACCTGGGGGCCTTTCGCCAGCACCAGCCCCCGCTCACCGAGGGCCAGTGGGGCCCGGCTGGCGGGGTCCACCACCTTCAGGCCTGTGTCCGGCAGGGGCAGCCCGGCGCTGCCGCGTCGGTTGCTCCAGGGTCTCCGGCAGGCGAGGACCGGGCTGGTCTCGGTGAGCCCGTAGCCCACCAGCAACTCGATGCCGACCGCCTCGAAAAAGCCATCGACGTGGATGGCCAGGGCCCCGCCGCCGCTGATGGCGGTGCGTAGCCGCCCCCCCA
>JBBQIH010000321.1:0-3070 GCA_038324725.1 Cyanobacteriota bacterium
ATCGGCGACGACGCTCAGCACCTGCGGCCTTCGTCGCGCAACTCACGGATAGAGAGGCCATGGAGGCGACGGCCCGTGGCGAAGCTGCGCAGACGGGCGATGGCTTCCAGGCGCCGCTCGCGCCCATCTGACGCGACCGGAACCAGCCGCGCCAGTGGTTTGCCGTGGCGGGTGATCAGGATCTCCTCGCCGCCTGCCACCTCTTCCAGCAGGCTGGAGAGGTGGGTCTTGGCCTCGAAGGCACCGACGGTCTTCATCGCTCCATTTCAACCAGTTGCCAACCAGTTTAGGGATGATGACCGGCCGCAGAGCTCAGACCGGCGCCGGCTCCTGCTGCTCCACGCCCCGCAGGGTGAGGTTGATGCGGCCGCGGTTGTCGATCTCCCGCACCCGCACCGTCACCTGGTCGCCGACGTTGACGACGTCTTCGACCTTCTCGACCCGTGATTCGGACAGCTGGGAGATGTGGATCATCCCCTCCTTGCCGGGCAGGATCTCCACGAAGGCACCGATCGGGATCACCCGGGTGACCGAACCGTTGAACACCTCGCCTTCGCTGACGCGACGGGTGAGGCCCTCGATGATGCGCTGGGCCTCCTCGGCGGCGGCACCGTCATGGCTGGCAATCGTGACGATGCCGCCGTCCTCGATGTCGATCTTGGTGTTGGTGCGCTCGGTGATGCCCTTGATGGTGCGGCCGCCGGGGCCGATCACCGTGCCGATCAGTTCCGGATCGATGCGGAAGCTGAGCAGGCGCGGGGCATGGGGCGAGAGGGTGTCGCGGGGCTTGTCGATCGCCTCGAGCATCTTGCCGAGGATGTGCAGCCGGGCCGGGCGGGCCTGGTTGATCGCTTCGGCGACGGTCTTCACCGCCAGACCGGAGATCTTCATGTCCATCTGCAGGGCGGTGATGCCCTTCTCGGTGCCGGCCACCTTGAAGTCCATGTCACCGAGGAAGTCCTCGATGCCCTGGATATCGGTGAGGATCCGCACCTCGTCGCCTTCCTTGATCAGGCCCATGGCGGCGCCGCTCACGGGTGCCTTCAGCGGAACGCCGGCATCCATCAGGGCCAGGGTGCTGCCGCAGACCGAACCCATCGAGGTGGAGCCGTTGGAGCTGAGGCACTCCGACACCACGCGCAGCACGTAGGGGAAGCTCTCCTTGGAGGGCAACACGGGAATCAGGGCCCGTTCAGCCAGGGCGCCATGGCCGATCTCGCGGCGACCGGGGGAGCGCATCGGGCGCGTCTCCGCCACCGAGGAGGGGGGGACGTTGTAGTGGTGCAGGTGGGTCTTTTCGCTGATGGGGTTGAGATCGTCCATCTCCTGGGCATCGCTCGGGGTGCCGAGGGTGGCGCAGGAGAGCACCTGGGTGAGGCCCCGCTGGAACAGGCCCGAACCATGCACGCGCTTGGGCAGCACACTCACGGCCGCCTGAATCGGGCGCACCTCATCGAGGCTGCGGCCATCGACCCGCTTGCCCTCGGTGATGATCTGCTGCCGCATCAGCTTCTTGGTGAGGCCCTTGTAGGTGTTGCCCAGGACCTTGCTGTTGCTGCTCACCGCCACCCGGATCGGATCGTCCTCCTTGAGGGCGGCGATCTTGTGGCTGACTTCGGCCTTGATGGCGTCGAGCTTCTCGTCGCGCTCGCCTTTGGTCTGGCTGAACTGCTTGAGCACCTCACCGATGCCACCGGAGCATTCCTGCTCCAGGAACGAGGGCAGGGCGGGATCGTCGCGGCGCTCTTCGGGGAGCACCTGCTCGATGCCGAGTTCCTTGAGCAGCTCGAGCTGGGCCCGCAGCAGTTCGCCCACGGCTTCGTAGCCGAAATCGATCGCCTCGATCACGTCCTGCTCGGGCAGCTGATTGGCGCCCGCTTCCACCATCACCACGCCCGCAGGCGAGCCGGCGACGACCAGATCCAGTTCGCTGCGCTCGATCTCGCGGAAGCTGGGGTTGAGCACGAAATCGTCACCCAGCAGGCCGACGCGCACGGCGGCCATCGGGCCCATGAAGGGGATCTTCGCCAGCAGGGTGGCCATCGAGGCACCGGTGACGGCGAGCACATCGGGCGGCACCCGCTCATCGAGGGACATGCAGGTGGCGACGATCTGGAGGTCGTCGCGCAGCCAGCCCGGGAACAGGGGCCGCATCGGCCGGTCGATCAGTCGGCAGGTGAGGATGGCCCTCTCGGGGGGGCGGGCCTCACGACGGAAGAAACTGCCGGGGATGCGGCCGGCGGCGTAGAGACGCTCTTCGTAATCGCAGATCAGGGGCAGGAAATCGATGCCGTCCCGGCCTTTCGAGCGGGTGGCGGTGACCAGGATCGACGTATCGCCGCATTCCACCATCACCGAGCCCCCGGCCTGGGGCGCAAATCGGCCGCTGGTCAGCCGGATCTCCCGACCATCGAAGGAGATCGACTGAGTGTGTCCTTGCACTGGGCGTTATGTCCGTTTTGTTGTCGCCAACCATTCTCGCATCCGCCCTGGCCCGGTGCTCACCAGCTGGACTTGACCACGCCGGGGAGCTCACCCTTGTGGGCCCGCTCGCGCAGCTGGTTGCGGCAGAGACCGAAATCGCGGTAGAAGCCGCGGGGCTTGCCGGTGGCCCAGCAGCGGTTGCGGATGCGGTTGGGGGCGCTGTTGCGGGGCAGCGACTGCAGCTTGCGGTGGATCTCCAGTCGCTCCATCGGATCGCCGGCCGCATCGAAGGCCTCCTTGAGGGCGGCACGGCGCGTCGCGAAACGCTCCACGATCTTGCGGCGCTTGACGTCACGCGCGATCATCGACTTCTTCGCCATGCGGCCGGAGAGGGGAGAAACTTCAGCCTGTCACCTTACCTCTTGGGCTGGCCGGCAGGGGTTCGGGGCCCGGGTGGCTGGGGCAGAGGTCGGCGAGGCCGCAGCCCTGGCAGCGGGGTTTGCGGGCCACGCAGACGGCCCGGCCGTGGAAGATGAGCCGGATCGAGAGGTTTTCCCACTCGGGCCTGGGCAGCAGCTTCATCAGGTCGGGCTCGATCCGTTTTGGGTCGGTGTGGCGGGTGAGCCCGAGCCGGTGGGCCAGCCGC
>JBBQIH010000322.1:0-3070 GCA_038324725.1 Cyanobacteriota bacterium
CACCCGATCCGCCATCGCCTGGACCGGCTCCAGTTCTGGGGTCATCAGCCGCTCGGCGACAACACACCAGTGGCTGAGATCCGCCGTGAGCCGCAGCCCGGGCAGGGCGTCCAGCAGGGGGCCAATGGTCCAGGGCATCCCCAGGCAGCGGGATCGGTGGGTTTCGAAGCTCACCGCCAGGCCGGTGGCGTCCGCCAGCGCCAGCGCCTCGGCCAGAAAAGAGCGTTGCCGCTCAAGCGGCCAGGCATCGCTGCCGGTGAGCACGGTCACCCGATGGGGCCGCAACCCGACGCAGCGGTGCAGCAGCTCGTCCAATTCCGCCAGGTGTTGCTCCGCTGTGCAGCCCAGCTCCGGCACATAGCCGCCGCCGGTCACCACCTCCAGCACCACGGGCCTGCCGGAATCACGCAGGCGGGCGGGACCGTACGCGTCGGCCAGCAGGCAGGGATGGCGGATGTTGAGCTCCAGCCCGTCGAAGCCGCCGCACTCGGCCGTCTCAAGAGCCAGGGCCAGGGAGCCTTGGAATCCCCACAGGGAAAAAAACAGAAGGGACGTCACCAGACCCGCCTCAGGCGAGTCCCAATCTTCCCTGCCGCCCAGCAAGGACCGGTCACCGTGCCCACCAGGCGCCAGGCCCGGGGCAAATGTTCACAACGGACGGTGGCGGGCGGACCGCGAGCGGGACAGTGGATCCTGGTCTTCCACGTCCACAGGCCAGCTGCCCCCTCCGTGACCGCTTCACCCTCCTCCGCGCCACCAGCGACCGGCCCCGGGGCCGGCGCGCCGCTGCTGTCAGGCCCCCTGTTGCAGCGTCTCAACGAGCGCCACGATGGGCCCGGTTGGCGGCAGCTCGGCTTCCATCTCACGCTGCTGGCGGTTGGCGCGCTGCTCTGGGGCTTCCCTCCCTTGCCCGAGCTGCCCAGCCCGGCCCTCTGGGCCCTGCGGCTGGTGGGTCTGTTGCTGTTGGGCTGGGGCCTGGCCTTCAGCTTCTGCGCCATGCATGAGTGCGGTCACCGCACCGCCTTCGCCAGCAAGGACGCCAACGACGCCGTGGCCTGGTGGGCCGGTGTACTGAGCTTCTACAACGCTGATTACTACCGCCGCTACCACCAGTGGCACCATCGCTTCACCCACCAGCCAGGCCTCGATCCCGAGCTGGAGCCAGCGCCCCCCAGCACCCTGACCAGCTACCTGCTGGAGCTCAGCGGCCTGCCCTGGTGGATGGGCAAGATCCGGGGCCACGCCGCCGGCCTGCGGGGTGACTTCGGCGGCAGGCCCTACATCCCCGCCGAGGCCGCGGCGGCGGTCACCGGCTCGATCCGGCTTCAGTTCGCCCTCTACGCCGTGCTGCTGGCGGCCTCCCTGTGGCAGGCGAACGGCGCCCTGTTCTGGTTCTGGCTGCTGCCCCTCGCCGTCGGCCAGCCCCTGCTGCGTTTCGTGCTGATGGCCGAGCACGGCGGCTGCAGCACCGGCAGCGACGGCCTCAGTAACACTCGCACCACCCTCACTTGGGCGCCCCTGCGCTGGCTGATGTGGGAGATGCCGTTCCATGTCGAGCACCACCTGTACCCCTCCCTTCCTTTTCACGCCCTCGCCGAGGCCCACGGCCATCTGGCCCCCCATGAGGTGCACCTCGCTCCGGGTTATCTGGCCGTGCATCGCTCCTTCGTGCGCGACCCCGCCCGGCTCGCCCTCCCCTGAGTCCCGATCCCTTGCCACCCAACCTTGCTCCCCAGCGCCGCTTCGCGCTTGGGGATGTCCCCCTCGCCGGTGGGGGATTGCTGCCCGCCGCCTGGCTCGATTACCGGGTCTATGGAACCCTGGCCGCGGACCGCGCCAACCTGGTGCTCTACCCGAGCTCCTATGGCGCCTGGCCCGAGGACATCGACTGGGTGGTGGGTCCGATCCTCGATCCTGAGCGCTGGTGCGTGGTGCTGGTGAGCCAGTTCGGCAACGGCCGCTCCAGCAGCCCAAGCACCGGTGATCCAGCGCTGCCAGGCGGCCGCTGGCCCGTCGATCACCGCGACAACGTGGCCGCCCAGCGCCGGCTGCTGGAGGAGGTGTTCGCGGTGACCTCCCCCGCCCTGATCTACGGCTGGTCGATGGGGGCCCAGCAGGCCTATCACTGGGCGGTGCTGGAGCCGGAGCGAACCCAGCGGGTCTGCTGTGTCTGCGGCACGGCGCGCACCACCCCCCACAACCGGGTGTTCCTGCTCAGCCTCCGCCAGGCCCTCACCGCCGACCCCAGCTGGGATGGACGCCGCTTCCGGGGCGCGCCGGAGCAGGGGTTGCGCACCTTTGCCCTGATCTACGCCAGCTGGGCCGCCAGCCAGCCCTTCTACCGCCGAGGTGCCCATCACCAGCTGGGTTACGCCAGCGTCGAGGCCTACGTGGAGGAGTCCTGGCTGCCGGCGTACCGCCGCCATGACCCCCACGACCTGCTGGCGATGCTGGACGTCTGGCTGGCGAACGACGTGGCCGCCGCTGCGGGGCTCGCTTCGGGAGATCCCGAGGCCGACCTGGCCGCGGCCCTGGGCCGGATCCGGGCCCGCACCACCGTGATCGCCGGTCGCCACGACCTCTACTTCACCCCCGAGGACTGCGGGGCCGAGGCCGCCCTGATCAGCGGTGCCCACTTCGAGGTCCTGGAGTCCGACCTGGGGCACCGGGCCGGCAATCCCCGCGACGCCCCGTCCGAGCAGCGCCAGCTGCGGGCCGCCGTGGACCGGCTCTGCGCCAGCTGACCGCCTCCAGGCCCCCTGACTCCTTTTCCTTCTCACTCCCCCGATGACCGATCTGGCCCGCTTCGCCGCCACCCATGGCATCCGGCACTTCCTCTTTTCGTTCTGCGATCTGTTCGGGGTGCAGCGGGCCAAGCTGGTGCCTGCCGCCGCGGCCGCGGAACTGGCCCGTTCCGGAGCCGGCTTCGCCGGTTTCGCCGCCTGGCTGGATATGACGCCGGCCGACCCGGACGTGCTGGCGATCCCCGATCCCACCAGCTTGATGGTGCTCCCCTGGCAGCGCGAGGTGGCCTGGGTGGCGACGGATCTGCAGGTGGAAGGGCAGGAGC
>JBBQIH010000323.1:0-3017 GCA_038324725.1 Cyanobacteriota bacterium
GTTCGTGTCGAGCACGATGCGGCAGGTCATTCCTGGCGGGACCAGGCTACGGCGTCGGCCACATCCGCTTCCGTGATCCCAAGATCCGCCAGTCGGGTCCGCACGTTGGCGGCAGCTGCCGGATGGACGGGTGTGAGCACGATGCGTCCATTTTCGGTCACCACGTCGTAGTAATCGGCGACCCCGACAGCCTCCAACACCGCCTTGGGCAAGGTGAGCTGGTTCTTGCTGGTGCGCTTGGCCAAGACCATGAACACAGCCGGCTTAAACCGGAAACAAGGATTCCTTACTTTACCTGCTGTCCTCGGCTGGGAACTCTGGAGCAGACGTTGCTGTCACCGCCATGCTCCGATTGCACCACCGATCCAGCTCGCAGGGGTTCGTACTGCCCCTGGCCATGGGGGCGTCCATGGTTCTGCTGTTGGGCAGCCTCTCCGCCCACACCGTCAGCCTGCAGGTGCGTCTGCAAGGGATCCGGGAGCAGCAACAGCGCCAGGCTGAAGACCGGCTGGCCTCGGCGGGCCAGCAACTGCTGGCCGATCTTTACCGCAGCCATCCCTGCCTGCTGGCGCTGCCGCTGGAGCACTGGGATTCCCAAGGGCTGGCCTGCGCTCCCGCCCAGGCGATCGCCTCCCTCAGGGCCGGCCAGGTGCTGGGCCGCTCCTACCGGCTGGTGAGCTGGCAACCGCAGCTGGTCCCGGCCGAACTGCTGCTGGAGCTGGCCGCCGCCGGCAATGAGCCCCCCCGCCAGGGGGCTTTCGCGGTGCAGCTGACGCCGGCCCAGCCCCCCGCCCCGCCGCAGCCGCAGATCACCGACGTGCGCCTGGTGGGCCTGCGGGGGGTGGCGCCATGAGCCTGCTCGAACTGCTGATCGGATCGACAGTGTTTGCCTCAGCGGCGGGAGCCTCGCTGCAGCTCTGGGCCCTGGCGGGCGCGGCGGCTGTGGCCGAGGAGCGTCAGCAGCAGCGGATGGAGCTGGCCGAGGCCGCGCTGGTGCGGGCTGAATCGGCCTTGCGCCGCCTGGCGCCAGGCGGTGTCGACTGCACCACGGCCGCCTCCCAGGTGCTGCAGGTGCTGGCGGCCGACCCCCTGGCCCCGGGGTTGGTGCGCCACCTGGAGACCTCAACCAGCGGCGATGGGGTGGTGCTGCGGCTGGTGGTGGACGGGGAGGCCGAACCGCGCCAGCGGCTCTATGTGCCGGCGGTTCTGGGGCTCTGCGGGCCCGCACCACAGGGAGGGAGCGGTGGCAACCCCTGAGCCTGGCGGCTTCACGCTGCCCGAAACCCTGTTGGCCCTGGTGCTGGTGGGCCTGCTGGCCCAGCTGGGGCTCACCTCCGCCAGCACGGAGCTGGCCGCCGCCCGGCTGGAGGGCGCCAGCCGCCGGGTGATGCTGGGGCTCGAGCGGGGGCGCGATGCTGCCCTGCGCCTGGGCCAGCCCTGCGCCCTGGCGCTCACCGCCGGCGGCTGGCAGGAGCCCCAGGGCAGCAGCCTGCCGCCCTGCGACGGCGCCGCCCTCGATCTCGGCGAGGGCCTGGGGGGCGGGCCTGCGGTGAGCCTCAGCCACAACCTGCCGCAGGTGGTGCGCTTCACCAGCAACGGGCTGATCATCGACGGCGGCACCGTGCTGCTCAGCACCGAGGGCACCGACCTGGTGCGCTGCGTGGTGGTGGCCCTGCCGCTCGGGGTGACCCGCCTGGGGCGGCAGGGCCCGGGCGGCTGCCTGCCGGATCCGCGGCTCTGAGCCGTCCTTTCATCGGAGTTGCGCCATGGCGTTGACGTGTTCCAGGACGATCCCAGCTCCCAGTAGGGCGGGATTCACACTGGTGGAGCTGCTGGTGGCGGCCTGCCTCGGGCTGCTGGTGTGGGGGGTGGTGCTGCAGGCGCTGGTGGCGGATGGCCGCCAGGTGGAGCGGATGGTGCGCCAGCTGCGGGAGCGGGGCCAGCAGCGGCGGGTGCTGGCCCTGCTGCGGGTCGATCTGCTGCGTGCCACCCAGGTCGACCTGGCGGTGGGGACCGGGGCCGCCTGCGGCCTGGGCGGCCGGGCGCCGGTGCTGCAGCTCACCACCCAGGAGGGCCCGATCACCTACACGGTGGGGGCTGCCCCCAGTGCCATCTGGCGGGGCCGGGTGCTGATGCGCTGCGGCCCGGCCTTCGGGCTGCACGGCGAGCCGAGCGCCGGTGCGGCCCAGAACCGGGTGCTGCTCGATGGCCTCACCGATCCTGGCCTGGCGGCCGCCCTCGAGCCCGACGGGCTGCTGCACCTGCAGCTGCGGCAGGAGTTTGAGCCGGCCGGGGGTGGCACCCAGCGGATCGAGACGGAGGCGCGGATGGGGGCTGGGGGGTGAGGGCGGCCCTGAAGATTCCACGGCATGCCATCCGCATGCATTCCAAGTAATCTGACTCAGTTCTGCAGCCTGCCATGCCTTCCCTGCAGATCCGCGACCTGCCGGATCCCCTGCATCGACTGTTGCAGCGCCGGGCTAGCGCCCAGAAGCGCAGCCTGAGCCAGCAAGCCCTCGCTGATCTGGAATCGATCGTTGGCGGGGACCCGCGGCAGCGGCGCCAGCTGGCGCTGGAGCGGATCGCCCAGCGCTGGCAGCAGCGCCCCGCGTTGGAGTGGGGCGAGTCGCCGGAATCCCTGATCCGCAGCGACCGCGAGCGCTGATGGCACCGGCGCTGGTACTCGATGCCTCAGCCGTGCTGCGGCTGATCACACATGATCCGATCGCCAGTGGCTGGGCGGAGCAACTGGGGCAGGCGCCGCTGGTGCTGGCTCCCGAGCTGATGCTCACGGAAGTGGCCAATGCACTCTGGAAGCTGCAACGAGGCGCTGGTCTGGCGGGCATGGATCCCCAGCAACTTTTGGCTGATGCCGCCGATCTGGTGGATCAGATCGAGCCCGACCGCCACCTGCACGTGGAAGCCCTCGCCCTGGCCTGCCATCTGAACCATCCCGTCTACGACTGTCTTTACCTGGCCCTGGCCCGTCGGGAAGCGGCCCTGCTGCTCACCGCTGA
>JBBQIH010000324.1:0-2997 GCA_038324725.1 Cyanobacteriota bacterium
GGCCCTGGCCAGCCGCTTCGGCCTGGCGCCTGGGGCGGAGCTGAGCCTGGAGCTGGATCCGGCCAGCTTTGACGAGGCCCGCCTGGCGGGCTACCTGGCCGCAGGCATCAACCGCTTCAGCCTGGGGGGCCAGAGCTTTGACGACGCCGTGCTGGCGGACCTGGGCCGCCGCCACCGGGGGGCCGACCTGCGGGAGGCGGCGGGCTGGTTGCGCCTGGCCCGCCGGCGGGGGGAGCTGGCCAGCTGGAGCCTGGATCTGATCCAGGGGCTGCCGCGGCAGGACGCCGCCCACTGGGACGACCAGCTCAGCGCGGCCATCGCCCTGGAGCCCCCCCATCTGTCGGTGTACGACCTGAGCATCGAGCCGGGCACGGTCTTCGAGCGGCGCCTGGCGCGGGGGGAACTGGATCTGCCGCCCGAGGATCTGGCCGCCGACCTGATGGACCTGACCTGGGCCCGGCTCACGGCCGCCGGCTACGGCCACTACGAGGTGTCGAACTACGCCTTGCCCGGCCACGCCTCGCGCCACAACCGCGTCTACTGGAGCGGGGCCGGCTGGTGGGGGTTCGGCATGGGCGCCACCGGTGCCCCCCGCGGTCGCCGCCGGGCCCACCCCCGCACCCGTGCCGGCTATGCGGAGTCCCTGGCGGCACGCGTGTCCCTGGCGGCCCAGGTGGAGGAGCCGCCTGACGCCGAGCAGGGTATGCCCTTCGATGAACGGTTGATGGTGGGCCTGCGCCGCCGGGAGGGGGTGAACATGGAACAGCTGGCCCGCCAGGAGCGCCTGGAGGCCCCCCAGCTGGAGGGTCTGCGGGAGCGGCTCGGGGCCTATGAGCGGCGCGGTCTGCTCTGCATCGAGGGACCCCGTTGGCGCCTGGCGGATCCGGCGGGGCTGGCCCTCAGCAATGGGGTGCTGCGGGAGATGCTGGCCTGGTGGCAGGACCTGGAGCTGGAGCAGGCCCTGGAACCGCTGCCGGCCCCTGCTCCCTGACCCAGCGGCCAAGGACCTCCACCGCCAGGGCCCGGCCCTCGATCAGGGGGGGGCTGAAGGGGGGTTGGCGACTGGTGAGCCCCAGCAGATCGGCGGTCACCCGCACCTGGCCGTCGCAGCCCTCTCCGGCGCCGATGCCGATCACCGGTATTGCCAGGGCGGCGCTCAGCTCACCGGCCAGCTCCGCCGGTACATGCTCGAGCACCAGGGCGAAACAGCCGGCCTCCTGCAGGGCCAGGGCCCGCCTCCGCAGCCGTTCCTGGCTGACCGGATCGCCGGCCTGGCGCCGGTAGCCCAGCAGATGCACCGACTGGGGGGTCAGCCCCAGGTGGCCCATCACCGGAATCCCGCTGCGCACCATCCGGTCGATCACGGTGAGCGTCTCGGGCTCGGCCCCCTCCAGTTTCACCGCCACCGCGGGTGTTTCCTTCAGCACCCTCCCGGCGGCGGCCACCGCCGCATCGGCGCCGCACTGATAGCTCAGAAAGGGGAGATCGCAGATCAGCAGCGGCGGATTGGGCACCGCTGCCGCCGCCAGCCCCCGGCCAACGGCGCGGCAGTGGTGCAGCATCTCCTCGAGGGTGACCGGCAGGGTGGTGGCGTGGCCGAGCACCACCATCGCCAGGGAGTCGCCCACCAGCACCGCATCCACCCCGGCTCCGGCCACCACGGCAGCGGAGAGCGCGTCCCAGGCGGTCAGCACGGTGATCGGCAGACCCCCCTGCTTGCGCCGTGTCAGATCAGCGGGTCGCAGGGGCACGGCACGGTGGGCGGAGGGGGCATTGCTAGCATCAACTTGACTCGGACCCACGCGGCTCTGACACCCAAATCTGGTCAGGACCGGAAGGGAGCAGCCACACGGGATGCTCAGGGCAGGCGTGGATTCCGGGTCACCCTCTTGAAACCAGGACGATCAGTCGATCCGGTTCTGGCGATTGATCAGGAACGGCGGGATCATGGCTCCGCGCTCCTCAGGGGTGTGGGTGAGGTTCTCGGCGAAGCTCGCGGTGCTGGTGCGCTCCGGCCGGTAGTGGCCGCCGCTCTGGAAGCCGGTGGCGATCACGGTGACGTGGATCTCGCCCTCGAGCGATTCGTCCACCACGGCCCCCACGATGATGTTGGCGTCCGGGTCCACCACGTCGTAGATGACTTCGGAGGCGGTGGTCATGTCCTCCAGGGTCATGTCCTTGCCGCCGCTGATGTTGATGACGCAGCCGTTGGCGCCGTCGATGCGGGCCGACTCCAACAGCGGGCTGCTCATGGCGGCCTGGGCCGCCTCGATGGCCCGTGAACGCCCGGAGCCCACGCCGATGCCCAGCAGGGCGGTGCCGGCATCGGCCATCACCGAACGGATGTCGGCGAAGTCCACGTTCACCAGACCCGGCCTGGTGATGATGTCGGTGATGCCCTTCACGCCCATGCGCAGCACGTCGTCGGCGGCCCGGAAGGCCTCCTGGAGCGGCGCCCCGGCGATGGCGTCCCGCAGGCGATCGTTGGGAATGATGATCAGGGTGTCGACATGCTCGGCCAGGCGGGCGATGCCCTCCTCCGCCTGACGCAGCCGTTTGCGGCCCTCGAAGCCGAACGGTTTGGTGACGATGCCCACGGTGAGGGCGCCACATTCCTTGGCCACCTCGGCCACGATCGGCGCCGCACCGGTGCCGGTGCCACCGCCCATGCCGGCGGCGATGAAGACGAGATCGGCGCCCTCAAGCGATTGCTGCAGATCCGCCCTGGATTCCTCTGCCGCCTTCTGGCCGATCACCGGGTTGCCGCCGGCCCCCAGGCCCCGGGTGAGCTTCTGGCCCAGCTGGATGCGCTGGCCCGCCGCCGACTGCAGCAGGGCCTGGGCGTCGGTGTTGAGCACCCGATAACCCACCCCTTTGAGGTCGGTGGCGATCATCCGGTTGACCGCGTTGCTGCCGCCTCCCCCCACGCCGATCACCTCGATCCGGGCCGATTGGCTCGGGACGATCCCATTGCTGCTGGGCGAGGTCTGGCTCATC
>JBBQIH010000325.1:0-2997 GCA_038324725.1 Cyanobacteriota bacterium
CCGGGGGGTGAAGCCGCCGGCGCCGCTCAAGCCGGGATGAGCACCTGGCGGTAGTAGCCCTGAAGCTGGGCAGTGGCGCTGTGCCAGCCCCAGCGTTCGGCCTCCTCGCGGGCGGCCAGGCGCAGCTGGCGGCGGGCCGCCGGGTCCCCGAGCAGCCGTTCGACGGCCGTCGGCAGGCTGGCGGGCTGATCGGGGTCGTACAGGCAGCCGTTGACGCCATCACTGACGATGTCGGGGATGCCGCCCCGGTTGGCCCCCACCACCGGGCAGCCGGCGGCCATGGCCTCCAGCAGCACCAGGCCGAGGGTTTCGGTGCTCGACGGGAACAGGAAGGCATCACCGCTGGCATAGGCCGAGGCCAGCTCCTCACCGGCCAGATAGCCCACGAAGGTGGTGGCGGTGCCTTCGAAATGGCGCTCCAGCTGCTGGCGGTGGGGACCGTCCCCCACCAGGGCCAGACGGGTCTGGGGCATCGCGTCCAGCACCGGCCGGATCCGGTCGATCTGCTTCTCCGCCGAGAGCCGGCCGATGTAGAGCAGCAGATGGCCGGTGTCGTCGTGGCCGCCGTGCAGACGCTGGCGCATGGCGGCCGAGGCCAGTTCGGGGCGGAACAGGTCGGTGTCGACGCCTCGCTGCCACAGGGCCGTGTGCTGGATGCCCCGGGAGGCCAGCTCCTCCACCATGGCGGTGGAGGTGCAGAGATTGAGCTGGGCCTGATTGTGGGCGGCCTTGAGCAGTTCCCACAGCAGGGGCTCCAGCATCCCCATGCCGTAGTGCTCCAGATACTTGGGCAGGTGGGTGTGGTAACTGGCCACCAGTGGCAGACCACGGCTGCGGGCCAGCCAGATGCCCCCCAGGCCGAGCACGGCCGGATTGACCACGTGGACCAGATCGGGACCGAAGCGATCCAGGGCCTCGGAGACCGCCGGCCGCGGCAGGGCCAGCTTCAGTTCGGGGTAGAGGGGCAGGGGCATCGCCGGCACCCCCACGACCCGGGCCCCCATGTAGGACTCCGGAGCCCCTTCGGGGCAGAAGATCAGCACCTCATCGCCGGCCGCCACCAGCTGCTGCACCGTCTTGGTGAGCCGCGTGACGATGCCATCGACCTTCGGCAGGAAGGTTTCGGTGAAAAAGGCGATCTTCACTGGTTGGAGATCAGGCGAAGGCCTTGATCGCTTCGGCCTGGCGCTGGGTCCAGGCCGAAAGGCAGGGGATCTTGGAGCGGTCGCAGCGGTCGGCCCATCGGCGGGCCACGTCCACCACCTCAACCAGGAGGCCGTCATCGAGGGTGGTGGGCTTGAGGCCCAGCTCAATGAAGCAACGGTTGTCGACGATCAGATCGTTCTCGATCGCCTCCTTGCGGGGGTTGGGAAGGTAGTTGATCTCGGCGTCGGTGAGGGCGGCCACCTTGCGGGCCAGTTCGCCCACCTGGTGGCTCTCGGTCATCTGGTTGAAGATCTTCACCTTCTCGCCGGGTTCGGGGGGGTGCTCCAGGGCCAGTTGGACGCAGCGCACCGAATCGCGGATGTGGATGAAGGCCCGCGTCTGGCCGCCGGTGCCGTGCACGGTGAGGGGGTAGCCGATCGCTGCCTGCATCAGGAAGCGGTTCAGCACGGTGCCGTAGTCGCCGTCGTAGTCGAAGCGGTTGGTGAGCCGAGGATCCCGCTCGGTGAGGTCGGTGTTGGTGCCCCAGACGATGCCCTGGTGCAGGTCGGTGACCCGGATCGCGTCGTTCTTGTTGTAGTAGAAGAACAGCAGCTGATCCAGCGTCTTCGTCATGTGATAGATGCTGCCCGGATCCGTGGGGTGCAGGATCTTCTCGGTGAAGCAGGTGCCGTCGGGCTGGGGCACCTCTACGGTGAGGTAGCCCTCTGGGATCGTGGCGCCGCGGTGGGACCCATAGCCATAGACGCCCATGGTGCCGAGGTGCACGATGTGGACGTCAAGGCCGCTGTCGACGATGGCCGCCAGCAGGTTGTGGGTGCCGTTGACGTTGTTGTCGACGGTGTAGCGCTTGGTGGCGCTGCTCTTCATTGAGTAGGGGGCGGCCCGCTGCTCGGCGAAGTGGACGATGGCCGAGGGGCGCTCGCTGCGCAGCAGCTCCAGCAGCCGGTCGAACTCCCCGGCGATGTCGAGATGCACAAAGCGCATCGTGCGGCCACCCACCTGGTCCCAGGCCCGCAGGCGGTCCTGGATGGTCGCGATCGGCGTCAGCGACTCGACGCCCAGGTCGATGTCGATCTTTCGTCGACTGAGGTTGTCGACGATGACGACGTCATGTCCGGCTTCGGCCAGGTTCACGGCACAGGGCCAACCACAGAAGCCGTCGCCGCCGAGAACGAGAACCTTCACCCCAGACTCCTGAACGAGCGATTGCTCAGACGGGCAAGCTACTACAGGCCTCAGAGGCCCCTCCGGCTTCAGCTGATGCCGGCGGCCACCGCCACCATCACGGCCACCAGCACGAGGCCGCCGATCAGCAGCATTCTGTTGGCGCCGTTGGGCTCTCCCTGCTCCTGGAGCACCATGCGGGGCTCCTTGGCAAAGGCATTCAGCTTGCCGCCGTCTTCTTCGGTGACCTGCATGGCTGGGGGATCGGGTTGCGGCAAACCCTATGGAGGGATGCCTTGATCGGTCCGATCGTCAATGGTTCGTCACACGCCCTTCCAGTGGGGAACTGGCTCTGGCGTCGGCCCGCTGCGGCAGCCGGCCCGCCAGCAGGGCGATGCGGCCGGCTTCGGTGGCCAGGGCCATGGCCCTGGCCATCGCTGGGGGATCCCCCGCCAGGGCGATGGCGCTGTTGATCAGCAGGGCATCGGCGCCCATCTCCATCGCCTGGGCGGCTTCGCTGGGCACCCCGAGGCCCGCATCCACCACCACCGGGACACCGGCGTTTTCGATGATCAGGGCAATGTTGGCGGCGTTGCGGATGCCCTGGCCCGAGCCGATCGGCGAGCCCAGCGGCATCACCGTGGCGCAGCCGGCCTCCTCCAGCCG
>JBBQIH010000326.1:0-2997 GCA_038324725.1 Cyanobacteriota bacterium
CTCAAAGAAGGGTTGAGGCCCTTCCGCCCACCAGGTGAACCGGTAGCCCTCATCCCCGTCCACCAATTCGCTGTGGACCTCGATGCGGAGGTTCATGTCGACGCGCAGCACCGCATCGTCCTCGGTGAAGAAGTAGGTGCGGCGCGAGCGCCACAGGCCCAGGTTGCGGGCAAACCAGCGCCGCACGCCGGTGTCGAGGCGGATACGGCTCTGCACGGGACCCCCGCTGGCAAGGCCCGGCTGTCTTGGCATGGTCATAGCTGGCCAACTCCGGCACAGACAGTCGTTGCTTGAAGTCCTAGCGAGGTTCAGGGGGTTGTGCCCAGAACCCCATAAGGTTGGGTGCATTGCCGCATGCCTGCCGTTGCCGGTCTTGGGGGAGTCCGAGTTCCCGATGTCGGCGGTGCCGGTCGCCACCGCCGAGTCCGGCGCGGCCGGCGGTGAGCCCCAGAAACCGCTGAAGTTGCTCCTGGTGGCCGCCCACCACCACATGGCATCGGCCGACCTTCGTGCCCTGCTGGGTTTCCTGAACTCCGAGGAGTGCACCTGCAAGGTGTCGCTGCAGGTGGCCGATCCCGCCGACCATCCCGAGCTGCTCGAACTGCACCGGCTGGTGGCTACCCCGGCCTTGATCAAGCTCGACCCCCTGCCGAAGCAGGTCTTCGCGGGCAACACCCTGGCGGTGCAGCTGCGCACCTGGCTGCCTCGCTGGCAGCAGATGGAGGTGGTCACCAGCCTGGGGCTCAGCCTGAGGCCGGCGGAGATCGACGGCAGCCGCAGCCAGCGGGAGGTGCAGCTTGAGGACCAACTGCTGGTGCTGCGACAGGAGAACGAAACCCTGATCGAGCGGCTCGGGGTCCAGGAACGGCTGCTGCGCATGGTGGCCCATGAGCTGCGCACCCCTCTCACCGCCGCCAAGCTGGCCCTCCAGAGCCACGCCCTGGGCCAGATCGACGAGAGCCGCTTCCGCGACGTGCTCAACCGCAGGCTCGATGACATCGAGGCCCTCTCCAGGGACCTGCTGGAGGTGGGCACCACCCGCTGGGAGGCCATGTTCAATCCCCAGCGACTCGACCTCAGCCAGGTGGTGGCCGAAGCGATCCTGGAGCTGGAGAAGCTCTGGCTGGGTCGGGGGTTGCAGCTGGTCACCGACATCCCCTCCGACCTGCCCGATGTCCATGCCGACCAGCGGCGCATGCGCCAGGTGCTGCTCAACCTGCTGGAGAACGCCCTGAAATTCACCCCCGATGGCGGCAAGGTGAGCCTCAGCCTCATGCACCGCACCAGCCAGTGGGTGCAGGTGAGCATCTGCGACAGCGGCCCGGGCATTCCCCGCCGGGAGCAGCACCGCATCTTCCAGGACCGGGTGCGGCTGCCCCAGACCTCTGGCACCACCTCCGGCTTTGGCGTAGGGCTGTCTGTGTGCCGCCGCATCGCCGAGGTGCATGGGGGCCGCATCTGGGTGGTGTCCGAACCCGGTGAGGGCGCCTGCTTCAACTTCACGGTGCCGGTCTGGACCGGCCAGAGCTCCCCCGAGCCCGAGCGCGCCGCCAGCGAACCGTCCGCCGCCAGCGGCCTTCCTTGACGAAGGGTCCCTCTGGCCCGTAGCGTCCATTACATCAGTTCGGCCGTAAGCCGGCTGTGGCCTCGCCCCCATCGTCTAGAGGCCTAGGACACCTCCCTTTCACGGAGGCGACAGGGGTTCGAATCCCCTTGGGGGTATGCAGCGGTTCAGGGTCCGAGGCGGTGATGCTTTGGACCGCAGGTTCATCAGTTTGCCGATGGGCAGCCAATCACGTCGGCGGCTAAGCCTTCATGGCCAGCACTCGGCCTTGTGCCGCGAAGGATTTCAGCCTGCTTCGAAGCGCCGCTGCGCTTCACGCTGCACGCCACGGAGATTGCTTGCCAGGTCCTCCTTGAGGCGCTGCTCGATCAGACCGATCGGCATGCCCGGTTTGCCCTGCACCGTGAGGTCGTAGAGGAGCCAGGTGCTGGTCTCGTCGACACCGACCTGCCAGAGGCCCTGGAAGCAGCGGAAATCGCCCTCCAGCATGCGGAAGGCGAGGCGGCCCTGGTCAGGCTCTTCATTGAGCTCCAGCTGCACGCGGGCACTGAAGCGCAGGCCGCAGAACTGCTGGGTGCCCACCTGCTCCAGAGCCACCTGGTCGCCGCGACGCCATAGCTGGCGGGAACTGGCCAGGTTGGGGATGAACTGATCGAGGTGGTCGTAGTCGGTGAGGACCGACCAGATCCACTCGGGAGCAAGGTTGAGGCGCAGCTGCACCGCCAGACGGCGGGTGCCCTGGGGCAACCGTTCCATCTCCTGCTGGATCGTGTCGAGGGCACAACAGGCCTCTCTGGCGACCATGGCCTCAGGGGACGGGAGGGTCACGGGGCTGGGAAACAACGCCAGAAGCTGGGCCAAGACGGATCGGAGCTCGCTCGGGGCTTGGGGGAGAGTGGCATCGGTCGGCACCGTGAATGGTGCGTCGGAACACAAACTAGCCCGTTTTTCCGCTTTCCGGTCAAAGAAAGCACATCGATGGGTCTGAGGCGTGTTCTCTATGATCGTGCCGATTTTCGGCTCTGTCGTCTGCATGCGCGTTTCCACCGGCAAGGCCACCCAGTCCGACGGCCGCATGTTCACGGTTGTCGTTGAAGGCTTCGGTGTCGGTCTGCAGCGGCGGGCGGAACGACGTCTCACCGTGCCGTTCGGCCAACTGCAGCGACTGATGCAAACCATTGCTCTTCAGGGTGGTCAGATCCGAGCCATCAACGCCGAGGAGGTCCCGGCCGGGTCCGCGACCCAGGCTCCCTCCACCGACGCCGGCTCCGACGCCCCGGCCGCCACTTCCACCCCCGCCAAGAAAGCCCCCGTGAGCCACGCCGACGTCCCGGTCAACCTCTACAAGCCGAAGGACCCCTTCATCGGCACGGTCATCGGCAACTACAGCCTCCTGACCGAGGGGGCCATCGGCCGTGTGAACCACATCACCT
>JBBQIH010000327.1:0-2989 GCA_038324725.1 Cyanobacteriota bacterium
TTCATATTGAAGGGAAGCGAATAGAGCTTCCCATCTGAGATCGCCTTGGGTGAATTGATATAGTTGTTGAATTCTGCGAACCTGTTGACATAGCTCCAAACGGCCTTGTTGCTCGTGTGGAAAATGTGGGCTCCGTAGCGATGGACGTTGATGCTTTCCTGTTTCTCTGTGTAGCAGTTGCCGCCGATGTGCGGACGACGGTCAATGACAAGGCAGCGTTTGCCGGCATCGGTGGCCAGCCGCGCAAACGTGGCTCCAAACAGCCCGCAGCCGACAATCAGATAGTCATAGGGAGGGGTGGTCACTCCTCAGCGAAAATCCTTCAGATCCACGGGTAGAAGGTTTTCAATCGCCTGCTGAATCTCCGGTGGTTCCTGCATGCCATAGGTGGCGAAGATGTTGATGCCGCTGCTGGTGCATTGTTTGCAGAGATCGCTGGCATAGCGCTTGGTCTGCATCTCCTTATAAGGCGTATCGAGGTAGTTGGCGATTGAGGGGGCGGAGGGAGATTGCACGCAACAAACAGAGAAATTACCCTCATGATTCAGGCACACCTGAGACTCGCGCATGAAGCAATTCTGGGAGCGATGGCTGCCGATGGCCTGCTGCACCAACTGGGGGCTATAATAGATGTACTCCAGTTCCGGGGGGATCTCCTCCAGGCCGTCAAACATCTTGTCGATGGGCATGTAGTAAGCGTGATAGGGGGAAAACTTCATGCCCAGCTTGTCGCAGAAGTGCTTGAAAAGGTGTACTTCGTGCTGATTTTGCTTGTGCACCAGATAGCGCACATCAATATTCTTGTAGCACTCCCAATCGCCCAGGGTTTCTGAGATGCGGATCAGATTGGCGAGCACGGGTTCAATCCGCCCCCCCTTGTGGTTGATCTGATAGGTGCGCTGGGTAAAGCCCGACACCGTAATTGTGAAATTCCAGAGATGCAGTGGTTTGAGCAGCGCCCAGTCGTAGTCATAATTGAGGTTCGATGAGATGCCGCAGGGAACGCCATGGCTCTCAGCGCAGGCAATCAGCTCATGGAGCTTGGAATGGAGCGTCGGCTCCGTCCAGTTGTACAGGCCAAACCTGCAGTTGCCATTGGTGTCTGCCTTCGCCTTGAGGCAGATCTTTTCGAATAACTCGATCGGCATCTCCGTCAGTTTTTGGCCGATGCTGTTGGTGAACTCCGGCATGCCAACGGGACAGGCCGTGCAACGCAGGTTGCAACCACTCACCACATCCACCCAGAATTCAATGACCTTCTGACCGGGAGGCTTAGGGGAGTATTCAGGCCAGAGGAAACGCTTGACGGCCGATTGCACGTGGCTGGGAACGGCACGCTTAAGAACTGTTGGCAAGGCCATCTAGATGTCTTCCTGAGCGTCATACGTCGACTCAGCGTAGCTCCTGTTTGCTGACATCGAAGCTCCCAAGGTTTTCGTTCCACGATGACGCGTCAACGATGGGGCTGAGGGCGGATCTCAGCGGGTCGTGGCCTGGCCCTCTTCGCTCGTCGCCGTACCCAGGATTCGCCCCAGACATCGGAACGTCCGTTGGCGGCGACGCCACCAGCAGCTGATCGGGGGTGGGGTCAACCACCCGGCCCATCGATTCAGGCGGCGGCTCCAGACCACCCGCCGGTGCTGGGAGCGTCTGTCCCGCCGGCAGGTCGCCAGCTGGGCGGCCGATGGCCCCCGGTAGGTCGGCAAGTCCAGCTGGAGGGCCAGCTGGGCGGTGGCCTCCTGCCAATAGCGGGTCGCTTCGCTGCGAACCTGCCAGCACTCCCGGATCGACCCCACGCTCAGGAGGGTGTCCGGGGCGAAGCGCTCCACCTCAAGGATCCCCGGCAGCCCGAACGGATTGGTGCCCTTCTCGCTGATCACCAGGCAGCCATGCAGCGGCGCTTGCCACATCCGGCCGGACAAGGTGGTGCCCCGTTGGTAGGGATACATGAGGCCGTAGCAGCACCAGGCGCTCGCCAGCCGTCGGTTCGCCTCCAGATAGCTGAGCCCATGGGTGCTCAGCCCGAGTCTGTCCCAGTGGCCGCCGTGGACCTCCACCAGACCCCTGCGGGCGAGACGGGCCAGATCCTGCTGGTAGGGGTCGTCGCCCATCGGCTTGAAGTTGGCGATGTGCAGGGGCCTGCCGGCCCGTTTGCGGAACGGAAGCTGCTGCCAGAACTCGGCAATCACCGGCAGATACCCCTGCACCCAGCGGACACCTTCCGGCAGGAAAGGCGGCCGGAGTAGGGAAATCAGCCGAATCTCGCGGGCGTGGGGAAAGCGGCAGCGCCAATCCACCTGGAGCTCCTTGACGTAGTCGTAGACGTGGACGATCCCGTCGTAGTCCTCGTGGGACAGGCCGGGATCGCCCCGCAGGATCACCAGCAGCTCCAGCTCCTGATCAACCCACTCGCGGATCAGTTCAAACCCGGCCGCCCGATAGAACAGCCGCACGTTCCAGATCACATCGAGATCCTGGAAATCGATCGACAGGATGTGACACCTGGGGGTGGAGCTCACAGGCGCTACCAGAAGGGATCGCTGGCCAGGCTCACCGTCAGCCGGCCGCTCGGGCTCGATGGCACGGTGGCCACGCAGGCCCTCACCATTCTTCCATTGACCTCAATCTCGCAGGCGCCGCAGCTGCCCCCCAGACAGCCGGTGGGGATCACCACCGCCGCCTGACGCGCGGCCTCCAGCCAGTCCTGGCCGGGGATGGCCGAGGTGGTCTGCCCACCTGGCCACGCGATGGTGATGGCAGGCCGGGGGATGCCGATGGCCGCAAGCTCGCTCTGGCGGAAATCTAGGGGCTTCCTTGGGATCAGGGGTGTGGCGGCCAGGGGCGATCCCCTGCCGCCAGCAGGGGCGCAAGATCGATGTGGGCTTCGAAGGCGTCGGCGAGGCGGTCGAGCATGGCGTCCCGCTGGCGCGCGTGGTGGTATGAAGGATGTTCATTTATTATACCATCTTTATTATGTAGCTTCAGTTCT
>JBBQIH010000328.1:0-2982 GCA_038324725.1 Cyanobacteriota bacterium
GCCCGTTTCCTTCCAGGTGAAAAACGCCATGGCCCGGGGTGCGACGGATCGGTCGGCGGGGGGGTCGCCGCGAGCGACGACAGGGGAGGCTACTCAGGGCAGCAGGACCAACCCCACCAACACCAGTATCAGGCTGACGCCCCAAAGGCCGAGCACCACGCTCTGCTCCGGCAGTCCCCCCAGCTCGAAATGGTGATGCAGCGGCGCCATGCGGAACAGCCGCCGTCCCTGGCCGTCGGCGCCCTTGGTGGCCTTGAACACCCCCACCTGCAGGATCACCGAGAGGGATTCGGCCAGGAACACCCCCCCCATCAGCAGCAGGGGCCAGAGGCTGTCGCTGAGCAGCGCCACCGACGAGAGGGCGGCCCCCATGGCGAGGGAGCCCGTGTCGCCCATGAACACCCTGGCTGGATGCCGGTTCTGGCTCAGGAAGCCGAGCCAGCAGCCCGCCATCGCCGTGCAGAAGGCAGCCAGCACCGCATCTCCCCCATGGCCCCGCAGCATCAGCTGCAGCCCCATGCCGGTGAACACGACGGCGCCGCAGCCGGCGGCCAGGCCATCCAGCCCATCGGTGAGGTTGGTGGCGTTGCTCTCGGCCAGGAACACGAACAGGGCCAGCGGCCAGATCAGCAACCCGAGGGTGAGCACCCGGCCGAAGGGCAGACCCAGATCGCCGGGCACGCCGCCACCCAGCCAGCCGCCCTGGTGGGACCAGACCAGGAAGGCAACCGCGGCCAGGGCCTGGAGCAGGAGCTTGCCCCGGGGGCTCAGGCCGGTGTTGGTGCGGCGGGTGAGGCTGCGCCAATCGTCGACGGCGCCGATGGCCATGTAGGCCAGGGTGACCGCCGCCAGCGCCAGCAGGCGGGGATCCTGCGGGCTGATCAGCCCCCCCACCAGCACCCCCACGGGAACCACCAGCAGACCTCCCATCGTGGGTGTGCCCGCCTTGCTGTGGTGGGCCTGGGGACCCTCGTCGCGGATCACCTGGCCCAGCTTCAGGGCCCGCAGCCGGGGCACCCCCAGGGCCGCGACTCCAGCGCTGACCAGGGCCGCCACCACCAGCGGAAGGGTCAGCATGGAGTTGGCCACGAGGGCATCGCTGGCCAGGCAGGCCGCCAACAGGATCAGGGCGAGCAGGGCCGCAGGCGTGCGGCCGTCGCGGGAGGCCATCGGAGAGGCTGCAGGGTGATGACGGATCGGACCGTCAGTCCTCCCAGTCTTCCTCCGAGGGCTCGTCGGCCGGGCTGTAATCCTCCTTCTCGCCCATCAGTGCCGACAGCTCCTCCTCTTCCACCGTGCTCACATCGGTGCTGGCCGTTTCTTCGTCGGCCACCAAGCGGCCGCTCGCCTCCAGCAGGCTCAGCAGGTCGGGCTCATCCCTCAAAGGCAGCACCGGCGCCGGCTCGTTGCGCCGGTAGCGGGTCAGGGAGGGGTTGATCGTATCGAGAATGCTCATGCCGTCAGGCTGGGTCGTCAAGGACCGACTCATCACCCTACCGCGTTACCCATGACCGCCGCCAAAATACTGGAAGTGGGCCGTCTCTGGTCGGTGGCCCTCGTGCTCAGCACCCTGCTGGCCGCGGCCGCCGTCCGCTGGCCCGGGCCCCTGCCGATTCTGCCGGCAGTGGTGGCCGCCCTGGTGCTCGGGCCGCCCCTGCTGCTGGCCCTGGTGGTTCTGCTCCGCTGGCGCCTGCCGGCGGCGGACCAGGGGGGACAATGGCCCCAGGCGACAGAATCGGTCGCCACAGCGCAGGAGCGTCACTGATGGCGGAGATGGGGCAGCAGGTGGCGGGCGGTGCGCCGCCGACAGGAATGCCGCGTGCCGAGAAGGTGGTGCTCGCCTATTCCGGCGGGGTCGACACCAGCGTCTGCATCCCCTACCTGCTGCGGGAGTGGGGCGTGAAGGAGGTGATCACCTTCGCCGCCGACCTGGGTCAGGGCGATGAACTCGAGCCGATCCGGCTCAAGGCCCTGGCGGCCGGCGCCAGCCGCTCCCTGGTCGACGACCTGATCGATCCGTTCATCCGTGAGTTCGCCTTCCCCGCCATCCGGGCCAATGCCCTTTACGAGGGCCGTTATCCCCTTTCCACGGCCCTGGCTCGCCCCCTGATCGCCCGACGACTGGTGGAGGTGGCCCGGGAGGTGGGTGCGGATGCGGTGGCCCACGGCTGCACCGGCAAGGGCAACGATCAGGTGCGCTTCGATGTCGCCATCGGCGCCCTGGCCCCCGACCTCAAGGTGCTGGCGCCGGCGCGGGAATGGGGCATGAGCCGCCAGGAGACGATCGCCTATGGCGAGCGCTGTGACATTCCGGCGCCGGTGAGCAAGAAATCCCCCTATTCGATCGACCTCAACCTGCTGGGCCGCAGCATCGAGGCCGGCCCCCTGGAGGATCCGATGCTGGAGCCGCCCGAAGAGGTCTTCGCCATGACCCGGTCCGTGGCGGACGCCCCGGCCGAGGGGCAGGTGGTGGAGATCGTCTTCGAGCAGGGCAATCCGGTGGCGATCGACGGCGAGCGCCTCGATCCGGTGCCCCTGATCCGGCGGGCCAACGCCCTGGCGGGGTCCCATGGCTTCGGCCGCCTCGACATGATCGAGAACCGGGTGGTGGGCATCAAGAGCCGGGAGATCTACGAAACCCCCGGCCTGTTGCTGCTGATCCGCGCCCACCAGGAGCTCGAAAGCCTCACCCTGGCCGCCGACGTGCTCCGCTACAAGCGCCAGATCGAGATGAGCTGGGCGGACCTGGTGTACCAGGGCCTCTGGTTCGGCCCCCTGAAGGACGCTCTTGACGGCTTCCTTGACCGCACCCAGGCCACGGTGAATGGCCTGGTGCGGATCCGGCTGCAGAAGGGCAGCGCCACGGTGGTGGGGCGCTCCAGCTCCAGCGACAGCCTCTATGTGCCCGACATGGCCACCTACGGGGCCGAGGACCTGTTCGATCACCGCGCCGCCGAGGGCTTCATCTACGTCTGGGGGATG
>JBBQIH010000329.1:0-2935 GCA_038324725.1 Cyanobacteriota bacterium
ACGGTCTCCGTTCCGCCGACGACCTGAAGAACCACCTGCAGCGGTACGAACTGTCGGAAGCCGATGTGGTTTGGCAGGCGGAGTTGCCCGCCAGGATCGAAAAGCATTGTCAGGAGCACTTCCTGCACCGGGCCGAGCAGCGCTATCTGGGCCGCAAGAACCAGCTGGATCAGGTGATCTACAGCTTGTTGCGGGTGGAGGACGGAGCGCTGGCCCGCGAGCTCTACCTGCGCATCGCCGAGGGGGAAGCCGACTTCGCCGAGCTGGCGGCCACCTACGCCAAGGGGCCCGAGCGCTCCACCCGGGGGGTGGTGGGCCCGGTGCCGTTGCTGCAGGCCCATCCGTCCCTGGCCGAACTGCTGCGCACCAGCCGCCCGGGCCAGCTCCATCCCCCCCTGCGCATCGACCGCTGGTGGCTGGTGGTGCGGCTGGAAACGCTCCGTTCAGCCAGCTTTGACGACGAGATGCAGAAGCGGATGGCGCGGGAGCTGTTTGACGAATGGGTGGATCAGGACGTGGCCCTACTGCTGCGGCCGGGGCAGGGGCGATGACATCCACGGTCCCTGGACGCACCGACTGGCTCACCCTGCCGCCCTTCGATGGCCTCTCCATCGCCGGCAGGGAACGGCTGCTGGCGGAAGCCCGCCCGTGCCGGTTCCGCGTCGGCGAAGACCTCAGCAACGCCGGCAGCATCGGCGACCGTGTGCTCGTGCTGCACGAGGGTGAGGCCCGGCTGCTGGGGGAACGGGACGGTCGGCCCTTCACTCTTGAACGGCTTGGCCCCGGCGCCATCGTGGGGCTGGTGTCGCTGTTGCGGGCTGAGGGGATCGAGCCGGTGAGTGCCGCCTCCGAGCTGCTGGCAACGGCAGTCCCGGACACGCTGATGCTTGAGCTGCTGCTGGCCGAAGACGGACTGCGTCAGTGGTGTGGCCGCCACCTCTGGACGGCGGAACTGCATCAGCTGCTGCTGCAACGGGATGGGGCCGCCGCGGGCCGCTTCGATCCGCCCCTCTGGCGCGAAAAGATCGAGCAGCTGCGCCTGCGGGCCCGGGGCGTGCTGCCGACCGCCGCCGGGGCCATCGCCCTGCAGGACGGAGAGGAACTGCTCCTGGCCAGCGCCAACGTCCCCGATCTGCCCATCGGCTCACTGCTAACAACGGCAGAACCGCTCCCCCAGCCCCGTCCCCCCCTGCCGCTGCGGCTGCTGGCCCTCACCCCCGCCCCAGCCGCGGCGGTGTCCCCAGCTCCATCCCCCTCGGACACCACCCCGGCCGGACAGACCGTCGTGCCCATCGAGGCCGCCGCCGGCGGCCAGGCCCAGCCCAGCAGCCTCGATCTGGGCCAGGACCGGGCCGACCGCCACCTCACCCTGGTGCGGGGCACCGGGCCGCTGGAGGAGACCCTGGCCTGCTTCCAGATGCTCGGCAAGCTGCTGGAGCTGCCCTACCGCCGCGATGCGGTCGACAAGATCCTGCGCGACAAGATGCGCCGCGGCCAGCCACCCGATCTGCAGCTCTGCGGCCAGATCGCCGCCATGCTCGGCCTGCTGGTCACCGGCGCCAAGGTGCCGGCGGCGTCCGCCACCCGGCTGATCACCCCTTGCCTGGTGCCCTGGAAGGAGGGCTTCGCCATCGCCACCGCCAGCAATGCCGCCGGCCTGCGGCTGGCCTCCCCGGCGGAGGGCTGGGTGCAGCTGAGCCCGGCCAAGATCGCCGAGGCCTACCCGGAGGGACTCGAACTGCTGCTGCTGGAGCGCAGCATCGACACCCCGGAGCAGACCTTCGGCCCGGGCTGGTTCTGGCCGGCCCTGAAGCGCTACCGGGGCATGTTGCTCCAGGTGCTGCTGGCCTCGTTCGTGGTGCAGCTGTTCAGCCTGGCCAACCCCCTGCTGATCCAGGTGATCATCGACAAGGTGATCTCCCAGCGCAGCCTCGACACGCTGCAGATCCTGGGCATGGCCCTGGTGGTGGTCACCCTGATGGAGGGGGTGATCGGCTCGCTGCGCACCTTCCTGTTCACCGACACCACCAACCGCATCGACCTGCGCCTCGGCGCCGAGGTGATCGACCACCTGCTGCGGCTGCCGCTCGGTTATTTCGACAAGCGCCCCGTCGGGGAGCTGGGCACCCGCATCGCCGAGCTGGAGAAGATCCGCAACTTCCTCACGGGCCAGGCCCTGATCACCCTGCTGGATGCGGCCTTCTCGGTGATCTACATCATCGTGATGGCGCTCTACAGCTGGCTGCTGACGCTGATCGCCCTGGCGGTGCTGCCCATCCAGGTGGGGCTCACCCTGCTGGGGGCGCCCCTGTTCCGGCGCCAGTACCGCCAGGCGGCCGAGGAGAACGCCCGCACCCAGAGCCACCTGGTGGAAGTGCTCACCGGCATCCAGACGGTGAAGGCCCAGAACGTGGAGATGGTGAGCCGCTGGAAATGGCAGGAGCTCTACGCCAGGTACATCTCCCGCACCTTCGAGAAGACGATCACCGGCACCTTCCTCAACGAGACCAGCTCGGTGCTCCAGAAGCTCTCCCAGCTGCTGGTGCTCTGGGTGGGGGCCACCATGGTGCTCAAGGGGGAACTCACCCTGGGCCAGCTGATCGCCTTCCGGATCATCAGCGGCTACGTCACCCAGCCCCTGCTGCGTCTCTCCTCCATCTGGCAGAACATCCAGGAGCTGCGCGTGTCGTTCGAGCGCCTCGCCGACGTGGTGGACACCCCGGAGGAATCGAGCGAAGCCGACCGCAGCCACATCCCTTTGCCGCCGGTGAAGGGCGATGTGGTGTTCGAAAACCTCAGCTTCCGCTTCAACCCCGCTGGACCGGAGGTGCTCAGCAACGTGAGCCTGCATGTTCCGCCCGGCACCTTCACCGGGATCGTGGGCCAGAGCGGCAGTGGCAAGAGCACCCTGATGAAGCTCCTGCCACGCCTCTAT
>JBBQIH010000330.1:0-2911 GCA_038324725.1 Cyanobacteriota bacterium
CTGCATGGCCATGCGCTCAACCGGATCGAGAACGTGGCGATGCTGCGTAACACCCAGTTCCGGGAAGATGCGGGCCCGACAGCCCATCCGGTGCAACCGGATCAGTACCAGGCGATCGATAATTTCTATACCACCACGATCTACGAAAAGGGATCGGAGGTGATCCGGGTGCTGCACACCCTGCTGGGGGAGGAAACCTTCCTGCGGGGCATGGCGCTGTATGTGGAGCGCCACGACGGCACGGCCGCCACCTGCGAGGACTTTGTTCAGGCGATGCAGGACGCGGCCGGCGAAGTGGACGACAGCTGCCGGCTGCCACCCTTCGATTTCGCCCAGTTCCGTCGTTGGTACCACCAGGCGGGCACGCCCGTGCTGCAGCTGCGGCGCCGCTGGAACAAGGCGGCCGGGATCCTGGAGCTGTTTGTGCGCCAGTCGACTCCCGCCACCCCGGGCCAGCCCCACAAGCAGCCCCTGGTGATCCCCCTGGCGGTGGGGCTGGTGAGCCAGGCCGGCCAGCCCCTGCCGATGCGGCTGGTGGCCGAAGACCCCGACCACGGCGCCGCCCCGCTGCTGCCGCGGCGGTGGGGGGCGGGCACCCGCCTGCTGCTGATCGATCAGGAGGAGCAGTGCTTTCGCTTCGAGGGACTGCCGGCCCAGGCACCGCCGCCGGCCCTCTCCCTGCTGCGCCAGTTCTCGGCGCCGGTGAAGGTGGAGCTGGGCCGGCCCTGCAGCGAGCTGGTGCACCTGCTGGCCGCCGACAGCGACCCCTTCTCCCGCTGGGACGCCGGCCAGCTGCTGCTGCGCCGGGCCGTGCTGCGCCGGGCCGCCGGCCGGGTGGATGGGGGCCTGGAAGAGGCGCTGATCGCCGCCTTCGAGCGGATCCTGGCCGATCCCTCCCTGTCGGAGGCCAGCCGCAACGTGCTCCTGGCCCTGCCGGGGCTGGCCGAACTGGAGGATGCCGCGCCACAGCCCGATCCCCCGGCCCTGTTCGCCGCCCTGCAGGCCCTGCGTTGCCGCTTCGGAGAGGCCCTGGCCGAACCGCTGCAGCGGGCCCTGCAGCGCTGCAGCGACCAATGGTCCCTGGCCTGGCCGGAGGGGGTGGGCGACCGGATGCTGACGGCTTCGATCTGGAGCTGGCGCGCGGCCGCCGGCGACGCTGCGGTGATCGCCGCGGCACAGGCCGCGGTGGATGGCCCGTCGATGACCCTGGCCCGGGCAGGCCTGCGGGCGCTGCAGGATCACCCGATCGCGGCCCGCCAGCAGGCGGTGGAGGCTTTCTATGCCCGCTGGGAGCACAAGCCGGTGATCCTCGATTCCTGGTTCGCCCTGGAGGCCTCAGCCCCCTTCGCCGATGGCCTGGAGCGGGTGCAGCGGCTGCTGGAGCATCCCCGCTTCGATCCGGCGGCACCCAATTCGGTGCGGGCGGTGCTGGGGGGACTGGCGGGCAATGCGCCGGTGTTCCATGCCACCGATGGCAGCGGTTACCGCTTCATGGCTGACCAGATCGCCGCTCTGGACCAGCGCAATCCGATCACGGCCTCACGCATGGCCAAGGTGTTCAGCCGCTGGCAGAGCTACGGCCCAGGAAGGCGGGAGTGGATGCAGGAAGCCCTCGAACACCTGGCGGCAGCGGAGCTCTCCACCAACACCCGCGAGGTGGTGGGGCAGTGCCTGGGCGCGGCTGCCGGAGCCGCCTAGCGGTTGCCGAACACCTCTTTGTTGAGGCGGCGGAAGGCGGCCTGCCGGAAAGCCGCGCCCTCCGGCCCGGCGTACTGGCCCCAGAGCCCCTCCCAGTAGAAGAAGATCACCCCGTGGCCGCGGGCCGCGGAGAGGCGTACCTTCTGCTCCAGGGTGGCCATGTCGGGGGTGCGGCCGCCGAAACCGGAGAGGATGCCGATCTCCACGGGCATGCCCCAGCGGCGGGCCTTGACCAGGGCCGGCTGGTCGAGGTCGCGGGCGAATCCCTTGACCGAATAGGCGTAGTTCTGCACGATCAGGTCGTCGACCAGTTCGCCCAGGGCCCAGAGCTCCCAGTCCTGCAGCCAGTGGTTGTAGGCGAAGCGGAAGGGACCCGGTGACAGGCTGATCACCGTGCGCCGCGGACCGCCCACCTCCTGCAGGGTCGCCCGCAGTTCCCGCAGCAGGGCGGTGAGCCGCTGGCGGCGCCATTTCATCCAGTAGCGATCGTTGAAGTTGACGGGCGGCTCCCGGCCGGTGTCCGCCAGGTAGAGGGCACGGGTGTAGGGGTCGTAACCCAGTTCCACTGGCCAGGCGAAGTGGTCATCGAGCTGGATGCCGTCCACCCCACAGCGCTGGACGATCTCACTGATCAGGCCGATGAAGCGGGCACGCACCCCCGGATGGGCCGGATTGAGCCACACCCGCAGATCCTTGAGCGGGGAGGTCTTGAGGTTGGCGCCGTGCATGGCGTAGAGCGCACTGCCATCGGCGCGGCGCAGGATCCACTCCGGATTCTTCTGGACGACCTCGGCGTCGGCCGGCTCCATCAGGCCGTACTCGAACCAGGGGATCACTTGCATGCCACGGCGGTGGGCCGCCTTGGTGAAGCGGCAGATGGGATCGAGGCCGGGGTTGGAGCGGGCCAGGGCCGGCTCCAGCGGTGCCCAGCGACTGCGGTGGAAAGTGGCCCCCCGGCTCCAGACGTTGGGGTAAAGGGTGTTGAAGCCGGCGGCATCGAGTTGGCCCACGGCGGCCTCGATGCGGGCGGCGTCGTAATAGAGGGGGCTGGGACTGTTGGTGAGCCAGACCCCCACCCGCGGCGGGGGGGGGCAAGGCGCCAGGGCGGGGGGGGGGGGGGGGGGGGGGGGGGCCCCCCCCCCGCGGGCCCCCGCCGGGGGCCGCCCCGCGGGGGCGGCGCGCCCCGGGGGCCGGGGGGGTGGGGGGGCACTCG
>JBBQIH010000331.1:0-2903 GCA_038324725.1 Cyanobacteriota bacterium
GGGACGGCGACGCCTGCTGCTGCTGCCCGGCAGCCGCCTGCCCGAGGCCCTGGGCAACCTGCGCGGCCTGCTCGCCGGCCTGCCTGCCGCCAGCGCGACCCAGCCGATCAGCCTGCTGCTGGCCACCGGCTCCCGCCCCAGTGAGGCCGAGCTGGCCGCCCCCCTCAGCGCGGCGGGCTTCGTCCCAGGGGCGCCGCCGGAGGGCTCGGGTGCCTCGGCCCTCTGGCGGCGCGGCCCGCTTGAGCTGCTGGTGGGGCCGGGCCGGTTCGCGGCCTGGGCGCCGTTGGCGGAGCTGGGACTGGCCACCGCCGGCACGGCCACCGAACAGCTGGTGGGTCTGGGGGTGCCGGCCCTGTCGCTGCCGGGGCCAGGCCCGCAGTTCAAGGCCGGCTTCGCCCGCCGCCAGAGTCGGCTCCTGGGGGGTGCTGTGCAGCCCTGCCATGGCAGCGGGGAGCTGCAGCGGCGGCTGGTCGCCCTGCTCGACGACGAGAACGAGCGGGCCCGGCTGGGCCGCATCGGCCGGCGACGCATGGGACCGGCCGGTGGCAGCGCCAGGTTGGCGGCCCTGATCCGGGAGCGGCTGCTGCCGGGGTAGGGGGATGATGGAGTGGATCGCCCCTTGTCCCCCGCACCAATGGCCGGCATCCCCGACCGCAGCTTCAACGCCGCCTGCGGTCATCTGGCCACGACACTGGGCATCAGCCTGGCGTCGGCCCGACGGCGGGTGGAGATCCAGGCGGCCAAGGAGGGCCTGCGGGACACCGCCGCCAAGCTGGCCCTGGCGGAGCGGCTGCTGGAGGAAACCAAGGCCAGTGGCCTCGACCGAGGCCAGCTGTTCGATGGCCAGCTGCGCTCGGTGGGGGAAGACGACCTGTTCATGATCGAGGACTGAGCGCCACGGCAGGCGGCACCAGCGCGCCCGGACTCAGTGTTCGAAGACCTGGTTGAACCGCTGCCGGTCGAGGGCGGCGAACACCGGCACGCAGGCGAAACAGCGGCGGGCCAGCTCCCAGCGCTCCTCCCGGCGCAGCATCACCTCCAGCCGGTCCCGGGCGGCCAGCAGCCAGCGCACGTCACCGGCGGCGTAGGCCAGCTGGGTGTCGCTGAGCTCCTCCACCCGGCCCCAGTCGGAACTCTGGGCCTGCTTGTCGAGCTCCACTCCCACCAGCTCGTTGACCACATCCTTGAGGCCGTGGCGCGGGGCATAGGTGCGGGCCAGGCGGCTGGCGACCTTGGTGCAGAAGATCGGGTCCACGGCGATGCCGAGGTTCTCCGCCAGCGCGGCCACATCGAACCGGGCGAAGTGGAACACCTTCTCGATCGCCGGGTCTTCGCAGAGGGCCTCTAGCCGCGGCGCCTGCGTCTGCCCCCGTGCCAGTCGGATGCAGCAGACGTTGTCGTTGTCATCGCAGATCTGCACCAGGCAGAGGCGATCGCGACCATGGATCAGTCCCATGGCCTCGGTATCGATGGCCAGGGCCCGGGCCTTGCCGTAGAGCTCCTGCCAAGCGGCGTCGAGGTCGTGGTCGAAGACAGCGAAACGGGCCGGAGGGCCGGGACTGGCACTGCCGCTGGAAGGGGTCTGGGCCATCGTGGGGCAAGGACTTTGAGGCCATCGTGGCCCAGCGCGTACACCGAACGGCCCGCCCGGGCCAGAATGCGACCCGCCAAGGCTCCGCCCCCATGCCCACCCTGGGTTCCACCCTCCTGCTCACCCTGCTGATGGCCATCGGCCTGGTCTTCTTCCTGAGGGCCGCCAGCAAGGACCGCACCACAGTGGTGGACGTGCATTCCCCCCAGCCGCCGGTGCAGGTGCTTGAGGGCCTCTCCAGCTGGCTCACGGCCCGGGGTTGGCAGACCGAAACCGGCGATCCCGAGCGCCAGCTGCTGCGCTTCCGCGGCCAGGTGCGCTCCAGCCTGCCCCTCGCCCTGCTGCTCTCGCTGCTGGGCAGCGTGGGGGCCGCCTGCCTGGGCCTGGTGCTGCGCCAGGTGCTGCCCTCCCTCGGCTGGTGGCCGCTGCTGCTGGCCCTGGTGGGTCCGATGGCGGGTGTCGTCTACCGCCGGCGGGCGGCCCGGCCCGAGAGCCTGGAGCTGCGCCTGATGAACGAGGGCGCCGGCAGCGGCAGCACCCTGCGCCTACGGGCCCACCGCGACGAACTGATCGCCATCGAGCGGGAGCTCGGGCCTGCACTCCAGCTGGCCAGCGACGGCTCCCTGCTCTCCTCCCCGATCTGAGCCGATGCGTTCCCGTCCTGCGGCCTGGCTGGTGGGACCAGCCCTCCTGATCGGCTGCCTCGTCCCCCTGGCGGCACCTTCCCGCAGCGCCGAAGCCACCCTGCTGGGCGGCCAGAGCCGGACGCCGGCCCCCTCGCTGGCCAGCGTCGATCCGATCACCGGCCCCCGCAGCCCCCTGAGCCGGAACTGGATCGGCCTCCGCCCCATCGATCCGGACACGCCCATCCTGGTGCTGGCCGGCCATGCCGATTCCCAGGGCATGGCCGGTTCCGGCACCCCGGGCGCCGCCGTGGCCGCCGGCGCGGCGCCGATGGTTCCAGGCATCAGCGACGAGCTCCACTGGAACATGGTCGTCGCCGAGGCGGTGGTGGCCCTGGGCCAGCAACGGGGGTTGCGTATCAGCCACTACCGCCCCCCCTTCCGCACGATCAGCGACGGCAACGATCCCAGCACCAACTGGAGCGTGGGCCGGCAGCACGCCGCCAGCGGCGGCTACGCCCTGGAGATCCATTTCGATGCCTGGGGGCCCACCGGCGTCGGATCGGGGCTGATCCCGCCCCTGCACCGGCCCTTCAGTCGCCTCGACGAGAGCCTGGCCGAGGCCTTCGGTGGCTTCCCCATGGCCTTCCGTGGCGGCCTGGGGGGACCCAGGCGCGGCATCGCCCTGC
>JBBQIH010000332.1:0-2891 GCA_038324725.1 Cyanobacteriota bacterium
GATCGTGTCCGGACGGCGGGTGTTGGCGGGGGCCGTCGCTTCCCAGATGGAGGAACACGCCCGATGGGGTGGGGTGGTGCCTGAGATCGCCTCCCGCCGCCATGTGGAGGCGTTGCCGGGCCTGATCGCCCAGGTGCTGGAGGAGAGCGGTCTGGCCATGGCCGACCTCGATGCCATCGCCGCCACGGTCGCCCCCGGCCTGGCGGGGGCCCTGCTGGTGGGTTCGGTGACAGCTCGAACCTTGGCCCGACTGCATGCCAAACCGTTCTTGGGCGTGCACCACCTGGAGGGCCATCTCTGCTCGGTGCACCTGGGTGACCCCCTGCCGGAGGGGCCCTACCTGGTGCTGCTGGTGAGTGGTGGCCACACCGAGCTGGTCAAGGTGGAGGCTCCGGGGAGCTACGCCCGCCTGGGTCGCAGCCGCGACGACGCCGCCGGAGAATGCTTCGACAAGGTGGCCCGGTTGCTCGGGCTGGGCTATCCGGGTGGGCCGGCGATCGAGGCCGTGGCCGTGGACGGGGATCCTGGCCGCTTCCGCTTTCCCAAGGGGAGAGTTTCCCTCCCCCAGGGGGGCTACCACCCCTACGACTTCAGCTTCAGCGGCCTCAAGACGGCGGTGCTCCGCCAGGTGCAAACCCTCAGCCGCGACGGCGGCAGCCTGCCGGTGGCAGACCTGGCGGCGAGCTTCGAGCAGGTGGTGGCCGAGGTGCTCGTGGAGCGCAGCTGCCGTTGCGCCGTCGAGGCGGGGCTGAAGACCGTGGTGCTGGTGGGGGGCGTGGCTGCCAACCGACGGCTGCGCCGCCTCATGGCCGCGGCCACCGCCGCCCGTGGCCTCTGCTGGCGCGTTGCGCCCTTGGCTTACTGCACCGATAACGCCGCCATGGTGGGCCTGGCCGCGATCGAGCGCTTCGATGCGGGGGGGCGCAGCGGGATCGCCCTGGGGGTGGCGGCCAGGCTGCCCCTGGAGCAGGCCGGCACGCTCTATGCGCCACAACCTCCCTTTTGATGCCCTTAATGTGGGGAGATCGGTTTAAGGTCTGGCCCCATGGCCCCCGCGAATCCCCTGCCCATCGAGCAGATTGACCCATCGCTCAGCGACACGGAGCCTGTGTCCCAGCAGGAACTCAACTCCTGGCGTCGCGGTTTCACCCCCCAGGCCGAGATCTGGAATGGCCGCTTGGCCATGCTCGGACTTTCCGTCGGTCTTGGCGTTCTGCTGCTGGTGCGTCTGGCCGGAGGCTGAGGGCTCAGGTCCGTCCCCGCAGGGTCTGGGCCAGTTCGTCGGGCTTGAGGCTGGCGGCGAGGGCCTCTTCGGGATGCACCTTCCCGGATGAAACCAGATTGGCCAGGTATTGGTTGGAGGTGATCATGCCGTCAAAACCACTGCGGGCCATGATGGCTTCAACTTCATCAAGATTGGCGCGCATGATGTAATCCTTGCAGGCGTCGGTGTTGATCAAGACATCGTGATATGAGGCCCGCTTCCCATCCACGGTCTTGATCAGGCCCTGGGAGATCACCCCCAGCAACGAATCAGCCACGGACCGCCGAATGATGTCCTGTTCATTGGGGGGATACATCCCCAGCATGCGCTCCACGGAGCGCACCGCCGAATTGGTGTGCAGGGTCCCCAGCAGCAGGTGCCCGGTCTGGGCCGCTTCGATCGCGGTGGTAAGGGTGTCCTGATCGCGGATCTCACCCACCAGGATCACGTCGGGATCTTCTCTCAGGGCGGCCCTGAGGGCGGTCTTGAAGTATTTCGTGTGGGTGCCCAGCTCTCTCTGGCGGATCAGGGACTGGCGACTCTGATGCACGAACTCCACTGGATCCTCAATGGTGAGGATGTGGCGCTTCATCGTGCGATTGATGTGGTCAATCACCGCAGCCAGGGTGGTGCTCTTGCCCGAACCGGTGGGTCCGGTGACCAGCAGCATTCCCTTGGGCCGTTGGGCCAGATCCTTCAGCACCTGCGGCAGGCTGAGCTCGTCGATGGTGGGAATGGACTGGGGGATCAAGCGCAGCACCATCGCTGGACCCTGCAGCGACTCCAGCAGGTTGATCCTCACCCGCACGAAGCTGAAGGCGAACGATCCGTCATGCTCCTTTTGCTGGACGAAGCGGTCGATCTGGGAGGGTTCCATGATCTCCCGCAACCAGTCTCGGAATGTGCCGGCATCGGTAACACCCAAGCCGGCCAGAATCATGTCGCCGCGGTGGCGAAATCTGGGTTGTTCACCAACGCCGAGGTGAACATCGGAGAAATTGCGTTCAAAGGCCACCCGTACGATCTGCTCCAGCGTCGTCGGAGACCCCCCATCCGAGGCCATCGGCGGGGCTTGAGCCGACCGCGCTCCTACCCCTTCCACCGGCGGGGGTGGTGGTGGTGCATGGGCTTGTGACGTGGAAGAACGCTGCAAATCGGATGGGCAACCCAGTTGAAGGGTTCGACTATGCAACAAATCCTAGGTGCGGATTCGCCGCTGTAAACATCAGCGTGGAGCGGTGGCCTCCGCATGGGGGAGGGTCGATCGGGGGCTCCCTAGGATCGCTGGACCCGCTTCGGCCCGTGTCCCCAAAGCCCCTGGTCAGCATCGTTCTGCCCGTCGGCCTCGTAGCGATCCAGACACAGCGTCACTGTCGGTCGGGCGATGCGCAAGGTCGCGCAGATGACGCTCCCAGAGTCGCCAGCGGCTGACGCCAAGCCGATCTGCGCGCGCTCCACGACGCACTGCGCGGCCGTCCTCGCCCGCACCACCTGCTCCAACCGGTCGCGGTCGCCGCGCCGCTATGAGTGCGACGTCGATGCCGTCCCTGGAGACGGCTGCCTCGGGATGGCGGGAACGCAGCAGTCGGCGCAACGGGCGCGGGATCTGCACCACGAGGCCGCGGTT
>JBBQIH010000333.1:0-2888 GCA_038324725.1 Cyanobacteriota bacterium
CTGGTGCTGGCCACGGGCCTGGTGGTGGATGACGCCATCACCGTGATCGAGGACACCTCGACGAAGAAGACTTCCGGGCTGAGTGCCCTGGAGAGTGCCAAGGCCACGATGGACGAGTTGTTCGGAGCCGTGATCGCCACCTCCGTGGTGCTGTTCGCGGTGTTCGTGCCGGTGCTGTTCTTTCCCGGGGCCACAGGAACGATCTACAAGCAGTTCGCCGCAACGATCATCTTCTCCATCCTGATCTCCACGTTCAACGCCCTCACCTTTTCGCCGATGCTCTCCGCCCTGTTGCTGGCCCGGGAGAGCGAGCCCCCCAGCCGCCGCACCTATGCCATCTCCGGGATCTTCATCGGCTTCCTCTACGGCCTGCTTGCCAGCGGTGGGGGCACCCTTGTTGCGATTGGGATTCTGGCCCTGGCCGCGGGGATCGGCTTTGGCCTGCTCCTGCTCACGGGCCTACCGGTGCGGATGCCTTTCGCGGTTGGTGGCGCTGTCTCGGCGCTGTTGCTGGCGGGGGTCAACAGTCCCATCGAGGTGCTGATCTACGCCGTGATCGGTGGGGTGCTGGGGTGGGGAGCCCCGTTCATTTTCCGCCGCTTCAACGTCATCTACACCGCAGTGGAGCGGCGCTACCACGCCGGACTGGGCTGGGTGCTGGGACGGCGCCGGCTGATCATGGCCTTCCTGGCCGGGGGCATCGTGCTCACCGCTTTCGCCTTCACCTCGATTCCGACAGGCTTTGTTCCTGTGGAGGATCAGGGCTATGCCATCGGCATCGTCCAGGGCCCCGACGGGGCCTCGCTAGAGACCACACGCCGCCTCAACCAGCGGGTGGCGGAAATCCTGCGCACTGAGAAGGACATCACCACGGCTGCGGTGTTCAGCGGCGCCAGTCTCGATGGCAACGCCCCCAACCGGGGCCTGTTCTTCTTCGGCACCCGCAACTGGGACGAGAGGACCTCCGATGACCAGTCGGTGGCGGCGATCACCCAGCGGCTGAACCGCAAGTTCTCGGTGATCGAAGAGGCGCGAATCATCGTGATCGAACCCCCCGCCATCCCCGGTTACGGCACCGGCGCGGGATTCGAGATGCAGATGCTCAACCGCAGTGGCGGTGCGCTCTCCCCGGCCGATTTCTTCTCCGCAGCCACCCAGCTGGTGGGCAAGGCCAACCAGAGCGGCCTGTTCGACCGGGTCTTCACCCAGTTCTCTCCTGAGGCTCCCCAGCTCCAGATCCTGGTCGACCGTGATCGGATGGCGGCCCTGGGGGTTGACTACGGCACGGCGATGCAGACGTTCAGCTTCAACATCGGCTCCTTCTACGTCAACGACACCTTCGATGCCGGCAGGGTGCGCCGCATCTTCGTGCAGGCTGACGAACGCTATCGAGCCAATCCTGACCAGCTGAAATCCCTTTATGTGGCCAACGCCAGCGGCGATCAGATCCCGCTGTCAGAGTTCATCAAGGTGGAGTCGGTCACCGGCCCGTCGGTGATCCCTCGTTTCAACCTGTTCCGCTCCATCAAGGTGGAGGGGTCCGCCCTGCCCGGTCGCAGCTCCGGCCAGGCGATCAAGGACATCCAGGATCTCTTCAACAACCTCTCCACCTCCGGCATCGGTTACGACTGGACAGGCATCTCCCGGGAGGAGGTGAAGGCGGGGGCCCTGGCGATCGTGATCTTCGCCCTCGGCATCCTCACCGTCTATCTGGTGCTTTCGGCGCAGTACGAGAGCTACAGCGATCCTTTGATCATCCTGATGACCGTGCCGACGGCCATGCTGGGGGCTCTGGCCTTCCTGGCCCTGCGGGGTGAGGTGCTCAACATCTATGCCCAGGTGGGTCTGGTGATGCTGATCGGCCTGGCGGCCAAGAACGGCATCCTCATCGTCGATCTCGCCAACCAGCGCATGGAGGAGGGGGAAAGCGCCCTGGAGGCGGCGAGGGCCTCGGCCCAGTCCCGTTTCCGGCCGATCCTGATGACGGCCATCTCCTCGCTGTTCGGTTTCTTACCGCTTGTGCTGGCTACCGGGGCTGGCGCCCGCAGCCAGGCGTCCCTGGGTACGGTGGTGTTCGGCGGCCTGGCCGTGGCCACCGTGCTGTCCCTGTTCGTGGTGCCGGTGTTCTACGTCGTGGTGAAACAGCTCACTGGGTCTTCTTCTCCGGCGACGGCTGAGCTGCCGGTGGGCGGAGCGTCCTGATGCCAGCCCCCTGCCCACCCCTGAGTGGACGGCGGGTTCTCTGCGCAGGACTGATCACGGGTCTGGGGGGTCTGGTGATCGCCCAGTTCCTGCGGGCCATTGTTGGCAACACCCCCCTGCGGATCACCCCCGAGGCCCTGTTCTGGAGCACCGTGGTGTTGGGAGGTTTCGGCGTGGTGGCCGGCATGGCGGTGGAGGCGGTGCGCCAGTTGCAGGAGTCCAACCCGGAGCCCGACTACCACCGGCGTCCCAGCAGGCGTGGTGGGCCAGGACCCCACCCCTGAGGGGCCGCAAGGCGCGCTGGACGAGTGGGGCGACGCGGTCTTTTCCGGTACCTTGCAGAGGTATGAACCGGTCCGGTGCGCTGGCAGGCTGTCCCCCCCCTCCTTCCCCTGGCGCTGCTGCTGGCCGCCTGCGGCTCTGCTAAGCCCGAGGCCCGCCAGCCGCTGGTGGTGCAGACGGTGACGGTGGGGGAGTTTCGCTTCGCCCCGGGCATCGAGACGATCAGCGTCATCGAGTCCACCTCCAACGTGGTGATGCGGCCCCAGTCGGATGGACGGGTGGTGCGCATCCTGGCCAGGGAGGGCCAGCGGGTGAAGGCGGGCCAGCCCATCCTCGTGCTCGACAACGTGCAGGAATCGGCGACGCTCGATTCCGACCGGGCCGAGGCCATCAAGGATCGCGTC
>JBBQIH010000334.1:0-2872 GCA_038324725.1 Cyanobacteriota bacterium
GGGCCCCTGGCTGGTCACCGCCTTCGGGGTGACCCTGAACCGGCGTGGACGGCCCAGGGCCGTGGACACCACGGCGGCGCAGATCGGCAGCAGGAAGATCCAGCGGTAGAGCTCCGGCAGGATCGCCGCGCGGGCATGGCCACTCAGCCAGCGGGTGAGCAGCAGCTGGCTGAGGAAGAAGGGCAGGGCGATGCTGACCAGCGCCTCGCCGCCGATGAGGATCGGGGCGATCCCCAGCAGGCCCAGGCTGAGCGGCGTGCAGAGCAGCACCAGCTGGGCCGGGAAGCTGAACCAATGCAGGATGCCCTCGCTGTAGGCCAGCCGTTGCAGGGGACTCAGCCCGGGGATCCGCAACGGATCGGCGCCGGTGCGCAGGGTCTGCAGCGAACCGCTGCCCCAACGACAGCGTTGCCGGGCCATGGCCGCCGCCGTGAACGGCGCCAGGCCGGCGCTGAGCTTTTCGGAGAGGTAGTGGTTGCGGTAGCCCGCGGCCGTGATCCGGATGCCGGTGGCGAGATCCTCCGAGGGGGTGGCCGTTTCGAAGCCCCCCACCCGCGCCAGGGCGTCGCGCCGCATCACGAAGGAGGTGCCGGCGCAAACCACCGCATTGAGGTTCTGGCGGGTGGGCTGGATCCAGCGGTAGAAGCTCTCCTCATCCGGCAGCAGCCAGCGTTCCAGGCGCAGGTTGCGCATCACCGGATCGGCGTTCATGTAGCTCTGGGGGGTCTGCACGAACCCCACGGACGAATCACTGAACAGGCCGACCGTGCGGCTCAGGAATGGCCGCAGCGGCACGACATCGGCATCGAACACCGCCACCAGATCGCCTTGGCAGTGGCCCAGTCCGTTGTTGAGGTTGCCGGCCTTGGCATGGGGGTGGTCCTTCCGGGCGAGATAGCGGCAGCCGAGGTGCTCGCAGAGCTCCGCCAGCTCCGGCCTGCCGGCATCGTCCAGCAGCCAGACCGTCAGGTCCGGATAGTCCATCGCCAGACAGCCCCGCAGGCAGCGCTCCACCAATGCGGCCGGTTCACCGCAGCTCGGCACCAGCACATCGATCGCCGGCGCGGGCACAGGGATGGGGCTCGCCGGAGGCACGGGCCGCTCGGGCAGCAGGGTGAACCACAGCTGCAGGAAGAAGCCGGCCAGCAGCACCAGTTCGGCCGCCAGCGTCAGCAGGCTCAATGTGGTGGACAGGGGGGTGGCCAGGTTGAGGCTTGCGCTGACGCGCCAGTGCAGGTATCTGGCCCCCAGCAACGTCAGCAGCACCACGGCCCAGGGCAAACGCGTCATCGACCCTGACCAATTGTTAAGCAAACCTAGGTGGTTCGGACCGGCCGCAGTCCGCAGCCTCCTTGCGTGTCGGCCGGTTGAGCCCATGAAAAAGCCCGGCTTCCAGGAGAGCCGGGCTTGGGTGGAACGGGGATCGTTCCTGTCTTGTGTTGATCAGTCTTATGTCGGTGTGGACTTGGACGATCAAAGGGGCTGACGATCAGGTCCTTGGGGACCGTTGATGGGTGATGACGAAAGGAGGCCGAGGATGCCCGCTCTGTCATGAACGCGCCATCGAAAAGAGGTCAGCTGGAATGGGGATCCGTGGGAGTCCCCGGGAGGTGGTTTTTGGAGTCGGAGCTGCGGGCGGTGGCACCTGGGGCCGAGGCATCCAGGAGCCGGTTTCCATAAACCCGTGGGCACCTGAACGATGCATCGGGTGATCTGCAAGAGAACGGGAAACCGTTGTTGGGAACAAGACTGTTGGAGCAGGGGCCTGCCGTCAACGAACTCCTGAAATCTGACCGGGTGGTGTCTCTTCCATCGCTGGAGCCTCCTGGTTGATGTCGTTACTCTCTTCCTTCTGGGGCTGCCTGGCTATAGGCAGTTTTGCTGATCTTCCACGGTCCAGGCAAAGCGTGCCCCTGGTGATCTCAGGCATCGGGGCGCTGGGCCACCAGGGCTTCGTAGGCGGTGCAGAAGGCCTCGCCCAGGGAATCCCGCAGCGGCCCGTCGTGGCGGAAGGCCTCCAGGGCGTCGGCCTGACAGGTGGGCAGGGAGGGGGCACCCAACGGGGCTTCCACATAGGTGTTCAGATCGCTGCGGGGGCCTGGGTCGAGGCGGCGCTCAATGCCGTCGAGCCCCGCCGCCAGCACGGCGGCCTGGAGCAGGTAGGGGTTGGCGGCACCGTCGCCGAGGCGCAGCTCGATCCGCTGGTCGTCGGGGATGCGCACCATGTGGGTGCGGTTGTTGCCGCCGTAACTGATCCAGGAGGGTGACCAGGTGGCGCCGGAGCTGGTGACGGAGCGGGCCAGGCGCCGGTAACTGCCGGCCACCGGATTGGTGAGGGCGCACAGGGCCGGGGCATGGGCCAGCAGGCCGGCGACAAACTGATAGGCCAGTTCCGACAGGCCCTTCTCCCCCGCCGGGTCATGAAACACGTTGTGCCCCGCTTCGTCCCAGAGCGAGGCATGCAGGTGGGCGCCGTTGCCGGTGAGGGCCGCGATCGGCTTGGGCTGGAAGCTCACCCGCACCCCATGGCGTTCGGCCAGGGCGGCTGCCATGACCCGGAAAAAGGCATGGCGATCGGCCGTCAGCAGCGATTCGGCATAGGTCCAGTTGAGCTCGAACTGGCCATTGGCGTCTTCGTGATCGGCCTGGTAAGGCCCCCAGCCGAGGGTTTCCATGCCCTCAAGCAGCGCACTGATCAGGGGATAGTGCCGCATCAGGGCCAGCTGGTCGTAGCAGGGCTTCGACTGCCGGTCGAGGCCATCGGCGATGGCGTCCCGCTCCGGGTCCATCAGGAAGAACTCCGCCTCGACGCCACTGCGGAACTGCAGGCCCAGGGTGGCCGCCCGGGCGATCTGCCGCTGCAGCACCCGCC
>JBBQIH010000335.1:0-2872 GCA_038324725.1 Cyanobacteriota bacterium
AGCCGCAGCCTGCCCAGCGGCAGCAAGGTGCGGCTGCGGCTGCTGCCGGCGGGGTCGCGGCTGAAACTGCAGCTCAGCAGCGACGACCCCGAGAGCCGCGAGGCCGATGGGCTGGCGGCCGCCGTGCCGATGCCGGTGGGGCCGGTGCTGAGCTGGAATCCTGAGACCGGCAGCCTGCAACTCAGCCGCCAGGCCACCCAGCGGCTCTTCCACCGCCTCGGGGGCCGGCTCACCGAGCGGGGCGGCAGCAACCTGACCGTGTTCTTCCCGGCCGCCGAGCACAGCGGCTGAGGCGCGAGGCCGGGTTTGTTGACGGGTGTGAAGAGTCCGCCGGGGGCGCCGGGAAGGCGAAAAACACGGTGCTAGTTTCCGCCTGAAACGGTCTGCAAGTCATGCCTGATACGGCCCTCCACGGTCAACTTCCGAAGTCCATCGGCAGCACCGGTGGCTTGCTGAACTCGGCCGAAACCGAGGAGAAGTACGCCATCACCTGGAGCAGCACCAAGGCCCAGGCGTTCGAACTCCCCACCGGCGGCGCCGCGGAGATGCACGAAGGCGACAACCTCATGTACTTCGCCCGCAAGGAGCAGTGCCTGGCCCTGGGCACCCAGCTGCGCACCAAGTTCAAGCCCCGGATCGAGGACTACAAGATCTACCGGATCTACCCCGGCGGCGACACCGAATTCCTGCATCCCAAGGACGGCGTCTTCCCCGAGAAGTGCAACGAAGGCCGGGCCATGGTGGGCCACACCCCTCGCAGCATCGGCGCCAACCCCAACCCCGCCAGCCTCAAGTTCAGCGGCAAGGAAACCTACGAAGCCTGAGCCGCACCGGCCAGCACCTATAACGGCGGGGCCGAGAGCCCCGTTTTTTTTGCCTGCCTGTCGCCGTGATGCCCGGTTCTGATCGCAGCGCCTTCCTCGCCCGGATCGCCGGTGGGGAAGCAGGTGCTGACTTGGCCGTCAATCTTCTGCCCGTCTCGAAGTGCTGGCCCGCTGACCTGGAAACCCCCCTGACCACCTGGCTGAAGGTGGGGGCGGGCAGCAGCCATGGCGTCCTGCTGGAATCGGTGGAGGGGGGCGAGCAGCTGGGCCGCTGGAGTTTCGTCGTCAGCGACCCGCTCTGGACCCTCACTTGCCGCGGTGACCGGGGCGAGAGATGCTGGCGGGATGGCCGCAGCGAACAGCTCCAGGGCAATCCCTTCACCCTGCTGCGCGACGCCCTGGCGCCCCTGCGCCCCGGCCCCGTGGAGGGTCTGCCGAAAGTGGCCCAGCTGTTCGGCTTCTGGGGCTACGAGCTGATCCAGTGGATCGAGCCCAGCGTGCCGGTGCACGGCGCCGCCGAGGGGGCCCCACCCGACGGCTGCTGGATGCTGGCCGACAGCCTGCTGGTGTTCGACCAGGTGAAGCGCCAGATCACAGCGGTGGCCTACGTGGATCTCTCGGCAGGCGCCGATCCTGGCGAGGCCTACGACCGGGCGGCGGCGCGCATCGAGGCCCTCGAAGCCCGCATGCACGCCCCCCTGCCCGGCACTGTCAAACCCCTGGCCTGGCACGAGGCGAGCGGCGCCGAGCTGGCCACCCGCAGCAACCGCAGCCAGGCCGACTTCGAAGCCGCCGTGGCGACCGCCGCCGAGCACATCGCCGCGGGCGACGTGTTCCAGCTGGTGCTGAGCCAGCGGCTGGAAACCCGGGTGAGCCACGATCCCTTCGATCTCTACCGCAGCCTGCGGATGGTGAATCCTTCGCCTTACATGGCGTTCTTCAATTTCGGCGACTGGCATCTGATCGGCTCCAGTCCCGAGGTGATGGTGAAGGCGGAGCCCTGCGCCGAAGGGGTGAGGGCCTCCCTGCGGCCCATCGCCGGCACCCGCCCCCGCGGAGAGGATGCCCGCCGGGATGCGGCACTGGCCGAGGAGCTGCTGGCCGATCCGAAGGAGCGGGCCGAGCACGTGATGCTGGTCGACCTGGGCCGCAACGACCTGGGCCGGGTCTGCCGCGCCGGCACGGTGCAGGTCACCGAGCTGATGGTGATCGAGAAGTACTCCCACGTGATGCACATCGTCAGCGAGGTGGAGGGGCTGCTGAGTGAGGATCACGACATCTGGGACCTGCTGATGGCGTCCTTCCCAGCCGGCACGGTGAGCGGAGCCCCCAAGATCCGCGCCATGCAGCTGATCCATGCCCTCGAACCGGATGCCCGTGGGCCGTACTCGGGGGTCTACGGGGCCGTTGATCTCTGCGGAGCGCTGAACACGGCGATCACAATCCGCACCATGGTGGTGCTGCCCCACCCCGACGGCGGCTGGCGGGTGCAGGTGCAGGCCGGTGCCGGGATCGTGGCCGATTCCCGGCCGGAGGCGGAGTACCAGGAAACCCGCAACAAGGCGCGCGGGATGCTCAAGGCCCTCGCCTGCCTGGAGCCGGCCGTGGCCGATGCGGCGGACACCACGCCATGAGCGCCCCCCTGCTGCTCAAGGGCTTCGAAGTGGAGATGTACACCGGCCGGGCCGATGGCACGGTGGTGGGTTGCTCGGCCGAAGCGGCCGTCGAGCTGGCGGGCTTCATGACCGAACCCGACCAGCGCAACCTGGAGTACGTCACCCCGCCCGAGGCCTCCTACGCCGCCCAGCTGGAGCTGCTGCTCGAACCGCGCCGTCGCCTGCGCCGCTGGCTCCAGCCCCGCCAGCTCACCCTGCTGCCGGGCAGCACACTGAGCCTGGGGGACAGCCACCGCTTTGAGCGCTCCGACCCCAACAACCCCTACCACGCCTACATCGAGGCCACCTACGGCACCCGGGTCGTGACCGCCAGTGTCCACATCAACCTGGGCCTGACGGAGATGGACGCCCTGTTCGCCGGTCTGCGCCTGC
>JBBQIH010000336.1:0-2867 GCA_038324725.1 Cyanobacteriota bacterium
GCTGTCGGAGTAGCCCAGCATCACCTCCTGCAGGGGCTGCTCGCCATCGCTTGTACTGATCAGCAGCTGGCGGTAGAAGGGATCGGCGAACAGGCGACCCATCACCGCCGGGGCCCCCTGCAGGTCTTCCACCGTCTCGAACAGGGGGATCACCAGCAGGGCCGACTTCTGGGCCATCGGATCCACCAGCCCCGCCTCCTTGGCCAGCAGCACCACCTCCAGCAGGTCGGACACCGTGTGACTCATGGAGATCACGTAGGTGCGGCAGATGCGCTGGCCGAACTCCTGCTGCAGCCGTTGCAGCATCCGGAACACGGCGAAGGTCTCGGCCGTGGGGGCGCTCCAGCGGGCCGCCGGAGGCAGGAGGGGGCGGCGGGTCTTGAGCTCGTTCAGCAGCCACTCCACCCGCTGCTCCTCGTCCATCTCCCCATAGGGCACCGGCAGCAGCAGGTAGCGGCTGAGTTCGTCGATGGCGTCGCTGTGGCGGGTGCTCTCCTGGCGGATGTCGAGGCTGGCCAGGGAGAAAGCGAAGATGTGCACCTGGCTGAGCAGGTCCTGCAGGGCTTCGCAACTCAGACCAGTGGCATCGAGGCTCTCCTTGATCAGCTCCAGGTCGGTGCGGAACTCCTCCACCGAGGCGTAATGGAGCTCCTGGGGAGGGGCTGGCTCCATCAGGCTGGAGAGGCCGGCTTCGTGGCCGGAGGAGCCATCGCAGGGGGATTCCCAGCCCGCCTCGGCCAGCTGCTGGTTGCGCTGCTGGGTGAGCCGCAGCCGCTCGAGGGTGTAGCTCAGCTTGAGTCGGTAGGGCTCGAGTCGGTAGCGGGCGGCCCGTTCCTCGTAGATCTCGGGGAAGCGCAGCCGGTCCATTTCCAGGGATTCCAGCAGGGCGGCGCTCACCTGGCTCCACTGCATCGAGATGCTGAGCTGGTCGCGCAGGATCGACACCGCCTGGATGTAGCGGGCGAGCATCAGCTGCCGCTGGAAGCAGGCCGTGCGCCAGGTCACATCCGGTGTCACCGAGGGGTTGCCGTCCCGGTCGGAGCCCACCCAGGAGCCGAAGGTGCAGAAGGCGTCCCGGGGGGGCTGCACATCGGGGTAGCTGGCCGCCAGGGCGGCGCGGATGCGCTGGCGCAGCTGGGGCAGAGCATCGAAGAGCACCTGCTGGAAGTAGTGCAGGGCGTAGTCCACCTCGTCGATCACCGACGGTTTGAACTGGTGCAGCTCATCGGTGCGCCACCACAGCCGGATCTCCTCTTCCAGCTGCTGGCGCAGCCGGTCGTTGTCGTCCGGATTGCCCTGGCCGTTCACCTGCAGTTTCTGGATCAGGGCCGCCACCCGCCGCTGCTTGTGCCGCACGGTATGGCGCACAATCTCGGTGGGGTGGGCGGTGAACACCAGCCGGATGTCGAGCTCCCGCAGCAGGTTCTCGAGCTGGCCCGGCGGCACGTTCAGGGCCCGCAGGCGCTCGAACAGCTGGCGGAAGGTGGCCGGATCGCTCTGGCTGGCCAGGGCAGGCAGGAAGGGGTCGTTGCTGGCCGGGGCGGGAGTCCGTTTGATGCTTTCGAGGTAGCTGTCTTCCTCGATGTGCTGCTCGAGGATGTTGACGAGCTGAAAATAGAGGGAAAAGGCCCGGGCCGCGGCGATGCCCTCGGCCAGATCCATCGCCTTGATCAGCGCCACGATGCCGTCGGTGTCGACGGCGGAGGAGGCCTCCGGATCGAGACCCGGTGCCACCGGACCGCTCAGTTCCTTCAGCCGCAGCAAGCGTTCCACCTGCTCGGGCGGGCATTCGCTGCGCAGCACCGTCTGCCAGAGATCCTCCACCAGTTCGAGCCGCTCGGTGAGCAGCCGGATCACCCCGGGGGAGGCCTCAGCGGGAACGACCGAAGGCTCGGTCAGGTGGAGCCGCATGGGGGCGGTGGGCGCGGGGGTGCTGTTCATGATCCTCCAGGAACCTGGGCGGCTTCTGTCGCCAGCCATGCGTCCAGGGCCTTCTCCCGTGACTCGAGAGCCACGGCATCGCTGCCGATGATCGCACCGATGCTTTCGCCGCGCCGCTCACGGGCGAGCCAACGCATCGCCTGGTTGCCCGTGGCGAGCAGCTCGTGGAGCGGGGCCAGCCAGCGCTGCAGCCCCAGCTCAGCCGCCAGCGCTGCCATGGTCTCCAGCTCGGCGGCGATCCAGGCGCGGGCTCCAACCGTCTCTCCGGTGCGCCAGTGCACCAGCTGGGCCTCGAGGCTGGAGCGGGCCGCCGCCCGGTCGTTGGCATCGGCGATGGCTTCGAGTTCGCCTGCGGCGAGCGGGCTGGCGGCCAGGGGATCCTGGCCAAGGGGATCCCGCAGCAGCTGCTGCAGCCTCAGTTCCGTGAAGGCGGTGACTGCCAGCAGCAGCAGCGGGTCGTCGATCAGGTCGCAGATGCGGATCTCCAGGCGGTTGAGGCCATGGGGCCGGTCGTCACCGTTGGGGCGCACCGAGGTCCACAGGTGGCGCACGTTGCGCATCGCCCCGGCGGCCAGCTGCTCCTCCATCCAGTGGATGTAATGGGCGTGGTTACGGAACAGGGGCACCTGGGGCGGGGTGATCGGAAACTGCAGCCAGCGCTGGGAGTGGGCCCCGGTGGCCACCCCGTCGAGGAAGGGGGAGCAGGCACTGAGGGCCAGCAACAGGGACGCCTCGCAGCGCAGCAGGCGCAGACCGGCGAACAGGGCGTCCATCTCCGTCAGGCCCAGGTTGATGTGGACACTGGCGAGTATTCTTGCACGGTGTTTCCCTATTTTTCCTGTTGCCTTGCCGCGAGCTTCTAACTTGTAAATAATTCGGTAGCATCTGATGTAAAAAGATGCCTGCTGGCTAAAGTTAGTTTCAGC
>JBBQIH010000337.1:0-2862 GCA_038324725.1 Cyanobacteriota bacterium
CCACCGCCGTCTGGGCCGGTCCGGTCGATTGGCAGGAGGTGGAGGCAAGCCCTGAGGGCCGCCAGTGGTGGGACTCCGGCAGCCTGCGCTTCGATCGCGAGGGTCGCCTCTCGGTACTCAGCCGCTTCCAGCCCGCCGCCGCCCCCGATGCGGCCGAGGACGATCGCCCCCCTGTCGGGCAGCTGTACGTGATGCAGCTCGATTGCGATGAGGAGCTCTATCGCGACACGTCCGTCAACGGCCTGCCCCGCTGGGGCGCCACCTGGGAAGCCGCCGCCGGCGACAACCTCACAATCCGGGTGTTGCACGCCGCCTGCGCGGCTGCCCGCCTGTCCCAGGAGAGCGATGCGACGGCCTGACGCTCCCCTGCGGGTTGCCGTCGCCGGCCTTGGCTTCGGCGAGAAGGTGATCCTGCCGGCCCTGCGCGATTGCCCGGGCACCGACCCGGTGGCCCTCTGGCATCCCCGCCCCGAGCGGGCCGCCGCCGCCGGACAGGCGGCGGAACTGCCCGCTTTTGACGATTTCGCCGCCCTGCTGGCCGATCCGGCCGTTGAGGCGGTGGTGATCGCCACCCCCCCTGAGCCCCGCTTCGCCCTGGCCAGGGCGGCCCTGGAGGCCGGCAAGCACCTGCTGCTGGAGAAGCCGGTGGCGCTGAAGGCCGAGCAGGTGGAGGAGCTGCAGCGCCTCGCCATCGAACGGGGCTTGGGGGTGGCGGTGGACTTCGAGTACCGGGCCGTGCCCCATGTCCAGCAGCTGGCGGCCCTGGTCGCCCAGGGGGTGCTGGGGGATCCGTGGCTGGTGAAGTTCGACTGGCTGATGAGCAGTCGCGCCGATTCCCGCCGCCCCCACACCTGGTACTCCCAGGCGGCGGCCGGCGGCGGTGTGCTCGGAGCCCTCGGCACCCACGCCTTCGACACCCTGCACTGGCTGGTCGGCCCCAGCCGCGGCCTCAGCGCCCGGCTGAGCACCGCCATCGGCGAGCGGCCCATCCCCGGCTCCGGCGCCATGGGGCTGGTGGATGCCGAGGACAGCGCCCTGATCCAGCTCGACCTCGAAGACCACCGGGGCCGGGCCGTCTCCGCCCAGTTGACCCTCTCCTCGGTGGCCCGGGCCGGACGGGGCTACTGGATCGAGCTCTACGGCAGCGAGGCCACCCTGGTGCTGGGCTCCAGCAACCAGGCCGACTATGTGCATGGCATGCAGCTGTGGATGGCCCGGCCGGGTGAGGCCCTGCGGCCCGTCCCGGCCGACCCGGCCCTGGCCTATGGCCGCACCTGGGAGGACGGCCGCATCGCCCCGGTGCGTCGGCTGCTGGGCTGGTGGTCACTGGCGGTGCGGGAGCGCCGGCCGATGCTGCCGGGGCTCGCCGAGGCGGTGACCAGCCAGCGCTGCTGCGACTGGGCCCGCCTGGGCACAGGAGGCCCGTAGGGCATCCCCTAGACTCCCCGTCAGACCCGGCGGGAGGACCCCGCCAGCCGTCCTTCGACCACGGTTCTCCCCAACCGTACCCACCCAAAAACCGCGAGATTTCCCATGGCGCTCGTACCGCTTCGTCTGCTGCTCGATCACGCCGCAGAAAACGGCTACGGCATTCCTGCCTTCAACGTCAACAACCTGGAGCAGGTGCAGTCGATCATGGAGGCTGCCTATGAAACCGACAGCCCGGTGATCCTGCAGGCCTCCCGCGGCGCCCGCCAGTACGCCGGCGAAAGCTTCCTTCGCCACCTGATCCTGGCCGCGGTGGAAACCTATCCCGACATCCCGGTGGTGATGCACCAGGATCACGGCAACAGCCCCGCCACCTGCTACGGCGCCGCCGCCAATGGCTTCACCTCGGTGATGATGGACGGCTCCCTTGAGGCCGATGCCAAGACCCCCGCCAGCTACGACTACAACGTCGCCGTCACCAAGGAAGTGGTGGATGTGGCCCACGCCATCGGCGTGAGTGTGGAAGGCGAACTGGGTTGCCTGGGTTCCTTGGAAACCGGCAAGGGTGAAGCCGAGGACGGCCATGGTTTCGAGGGCTCCCTCGATCATTCCCAGCTCCTCACCGACCCCGCCGAGGCGGCCGACTTCGTCGCCAAGACCAAGGTGGATGCCCTGGCCATCGCCATCGGCACCAGCCACGGCGCCTACAAGTTCACCCGCAAGCCCACCGGCGAAGTGCTGGCCATTTCCCGCATCGCCGAGATCCATAAGGCCATCCCCAACACCCACCTGGTGATGCACGGCTCCAGCTCCGTTCCCCAGGAATGGCTGGACATGATCAACAAGTACGGCGGTGCCATCCCCGAGACCTACGGCGTTCCCGTCGAGGAGATCCAGGAAGGCATCCGCAACGGCGTGCGCAAGGTCAACATCGACACCGACAACCGCCTCGCCTTCACCGCCGCCGTGCGTGAAGCCGCCGCCAAGGATCCTGCCAACTTCGACCCCCGCCACTTCAACAAGCCCGCCCGGGCCTACATGAAGAAGGTCTGCCTCGACCGTTATCAGCAGTTCTGGTGTGCCGGCAACGCCAGCAAGATCAAGCAGCGCGACATCAACTACTACGCCGCCCTCTACGCCAAGGGCGCCCTGGACCCCAAGACCGCCGTGGCCGTCTGATCGACGTCCTGTCAACCATCCTTCGGGGCCCTCGGGGCCCCTTTTTCATGGCGTTCACGGCAGGGGCAGGGGCACCGGCGTCCCGGCCGGCAGGGGCAGGGGGGGGCTGGCGCTACCGGCCTCCTTGTCAGTGGGCGCCTCGTCCACCAGCCGCTCGAGGGCCCGGCGCAGGCTGCGCTCCATCACGAAGCGCCGGCCGTCGGTGACCACCACCCGCACCAGGGTGGGCAGGTCATTGCTCTTCGACTGCAGGTA
>JBBQIH010000338.1:0-2857 GCA_038324725.1 Cyanobacteriota bacterium
CCTTCGCCCACCTCGACGCCACCACCGTGCTCAGCCGCGGTCTGGCCTCCAAGGGCATCTACCCGGCCGTGGATCCCCTCGATTCCACCAGCACCATGCTTCAGCCCGCCGTGGTGGGTGATGAGCACTACCGCACCGCCCGGGCCGTGCAGTCCACCCTGCAGCGCTACAAGGAACTGCAGGACATCATCGCGATCCTGGGTCTGGACGAACTCTCCGAGGACGACCGCCGCACGGTGGACCGGGCCCGCAAGATCGAGAAGTTCCTCTCCCAGCCGTTCTTCGTGGCCGAGATCTTCACCGGTCAGTCAGGCGAATACGTGAAACTCGACGACACCATCAAGGGCTTCAACATGATCCTGGCCGGCGAACTCGATGATGTCCCCGAAGCGGCCTTCTACCTGGTGGGCAACATCGACCAGGTGAGGGCCAAGGCCGCCAAGATCCTCGCCGCTGCCAAGTCCTGATCCGGGAATCTTCTCCATGACCCTCACCCTGCGCGTCCTTGCCCCCGATCAGAGCGTCTTCGACGGCACCGCCGACGAAGTGATCCTGCCCGGCACCACTGGCCAGCTCGGCATCCTCACCGGCCACGTCTCCATGCTCACCGCCCTCGACAGCGGCGTACTGCGCGTGCGGGAGGGGGGCAACTGGCAGTCGATCGCCTTGATGGGCGGCTTCGCCGAGGTGGTGGCCAATGAGGTCACCGTCCTCGTCAACGGCGCTGAGCTGGGCAGCAGCATCGACGCCACTGCCGCCCAGAGCGACTACGAGGCGGCCCAGCAGGCCGCTGCGGCCCTGGAAGGCTCCGACCCCAGCCCCGAGAAGCTCAAGGCCCAGCAGACCCTGGCCCGCGCCCGCGCCCGTCTGCTGGCCAGCAAGGCCGCCTGAGTTCGCCTGCGGGCCGGGGGGCTGCGGCGGCCATGGGCAAGGGTCGGGAACTGGGACTGCAATTGCGCCAGTGGATCGCCACCGGTGCGGTCAGCCTGGATAACCCCCAGGCCCTGTCCAACCGGCTGATTGACGCCCTCGGGGCCGAAGAAACTCTGCGCGGACCCGTGCGGGATTTGGCCAGCCAGCCTTTGCTGCTTCGGGTGCTGCAATCTCAGGGTGGCCCCCAGCGCAGTGCCGTCACGGCCCTCAGCCACCATCTGGCCGGTGTCTACGCGCCGCAGGTGCTGGCCGAGCTGCTCGACCTGCTGGAGGCCTGTTCCGGTGTCGCCCCCTCCCGGCCCGCTGGCGATGTCCCGGCCGCTGACGCCTCCCCAGCCATCGCCGGGAGCTTCCCCCTGCCCTGGTTGGCGAGCCTGCGGCCCCTCGGTCCCGGTCTGGCGCTTTCGGCGTCGGGCGCCCTGGTGCTGTTCTGGGCCGGTGGGGAGCTCGACCAGTGGTTCTTTGATCCCTGGCGCTGGGGTAGCGGCGTGGTGCTGGTGGTGGCCCTGGCCCTGCTCCAGGCCCTGGCCCTCGGCCCGCTGCGGGCCCTGCGTCGCCGCTGGCCCCTGAGCCTCGAGGCCAGCGGTGACCCCCGCCGTTCCTGGTGCTGGATCACCGCCCCCTGGATCCATGCGGCCAACACCGAGGCCCTGTTCAATCTGGTGATGCTGGCGATCGTGCTGGGCGGCTCGTCGCTGCCCCTGGCCTCCCTGCTGCTGCGCTATGCCCTCACGGCCTTGGCCACCACGGCACCAGCGGTGCTGGTGGCCCGCCGGGCCCGGGTGCTGCGGCACTGGGACGGGGCCTCCGGCCCGATCGCAGCTGTGATCGCCCTGGCTTCGGTCCTCAGCCTCCTGCACTGGAAAGCCCACCCCTTCGTGGTGGGCGCCGTGGAGATCCCAGCCTGGGTGCTGTTTGTGGTCTTTGGCGCCGTGCAGCTGGGCTGGCAACTGCCCCGCCGCGATCCCCAGGACAGCAGCAGCCCCATGGCGCGGCTCTGGAGCAGCCCCTGGTGCTGGGGCACCGTGCTGGGAACGGCCTGGGCCCTGATCACCCGCGCCCAGGAGCTGGCCAGGGGCCTGGGCTGGCTGGGCTGAAGCCGGCCTCAGCTCGCCAGGGCGCGCATGTACTGCCCCCACAGTTGGGCCACCAGGGCGCCGGAGGCGGCCTGCGCGGGGCGGTTGTCGTCGTTGCCCATCCAGATGCCGGTGAGGATGCGGCTGGAGGGGGAGTAGCCGACGAACAGCACATCGACGCCGTTGTCGGTGGTGCCGGTCTTGCCGCGGGCATCGGCCACCACGGCGGCGGCGCCGCCGGTGCCGCCACTCACCACCTGCCGCAGCAGGGCATCCATCTCGGCGGCCAGCGCCGGTTCGATCAGCTGTTGCGATCCCTCGCCCACCGGCGTGGTGACACCGCCGGGGGGGCAGGTGGCCAGGTTGCGCACCGAGCCGCAGATGCCCAAGTCGTAGATGCGCTTCACGCCGTGCAGCGGCACCGAGCGGCCGCCATTGGCGACCACGGCGTAGGCCCGCGCCAGTTCGTAGAGGAAGGTTTCCTTGCCGCCCAGCACCATCGAGACGCTCTCTTCCATGGGCGTGCTGATGCCCAGCTGGCGCGCCTTGGCCACCACCTTGCCCAGGCCGGCCTGCTGGGCCAGCCGCAGGGCCACCACGTTGTCGGAGTTGGCGAAGCCCGCCGCCACACTGGTGCTGCCACCCCCGCCACGGCAGCCGGCCACGTAGGCCAGGGGCGCGCAGGAGACGGCATCGCCGGGCTTGACGCCGGCCTCCAGGGCCGCCAGGAAGCTGAACAGCTTGAAGGTGGATCCGGGCTGACGCAGGGCCTGCACCCGATCGAAGCTCGAGCGGCTGTAATCGCCGCCGCCGACGTAGGCCAGGATCGCGCCGGTGCCGTAGTCGAT
>JBBQIH010000339.1:0-2849 GCA_038324725.1 Cyanobacteriota bacterium
TCCACGCAGTTGCCGCAGAAGATGCACACCCCAAAGTCGATCGAGTAGTTGCGCAGCTCCTTCTTCTTGGTGGCCTTGTTCATCACCCAATCCACCAACTGCCTTTCCATGACCGAGGAGTACGAGCTGGCGGCCTTCGACCGCCACAGCCTCAACTACGACAACGTCGCACTCGGCCGCCTGCCCACCAGCGTCACGTCTGATCCGGCGGTGTTCGCCCTGCGGGAGCTGGCCTACCTGCCCAAGGGCGTCCTGGATCCCCATGGGGTACCCGCCAGCGAACCCCGGGCCGGCCAGCTGCCGTCCCAGGTGCTGGAGTCCCTGCAAAAGGAGACAGCCTCGAGCGGCGCCGCCCCTTCCGACAGCCCTGGAGAGTCCTGATGTCGATCGCCTCCACCACCCAGCAGATCTGCTTCGTTGTGCTCTCGGCCACCACGGTGGTCGGTTCTCTCGGGGTCGTCCTGCTGCCCAACATCGTGTATTCCGCCTTCCTTCTGGGCGGTGTCTTTCTTTCGGTGGCCGGGCTGTACCTGCTGCTCAACGCCAGCTTCGTCGCGGCGGCCCAGATCCTCGTCTATGTGGGCGCCGTCAATGTCCTGATCCTGTTCGCGATCATGCTCGTGAACAAGCAGGAAACCCTCGCTGCGATCCCCGGCCTGCTGGTGCGTCGTCTGCTGTCGGGGGCGGTCTGCGCCGGCCTGTTCGCCCTGCTGCTGCGGGTGGCCTTCACCACGGCCTGGGCCCTGCCCGGGCCCCCTCCGGTCGGCGAAGAGGCCACGATCCGGATCGGCGAGCACCTGTTCACCGATTACCTGCTGCCCTTCGAGCTGGCTTCGGTGCTGCTGCTGATGGCGATGATCGGAGCCATTGTCCTGGCCCGTCGCGATGTCTTCACGACCGACGTGATCACCGGTGAGCCCGCCGATCAGGGGCTGATCGAGAAGGAGCGGACTCCCCTGCTGATCGAGACGACCACCCCAGAGCCCACGCTGCTTTCCAAGCCATGAGCACCGACCTCGCGTCCCCGATCCCGCTCGAGGGGTTCCTCACCGTCGCGGCCATGCTGTTCTGCGTCGGCGTCTGGGGGCTGATCAACAGCCGAAACGCCGTGCGGGTGTTAATGAGCATCGAGCTGATGCTGAACGCCGTCAACATCAACCTGATGGCCTTCTCCAACTACCTCGATGGCCAGCTCATCCGCGGCCAGGTGTTCGCCATCTTCGTGATCACCGTGGCGGCGGCCGAGGCGGCCGTAGGGCTGGCCATCCTGCTGTCGCTCTATCGCAACCGCGAAACGGTCGACATGGAACGCTTCAACCTGTTGCGCTGGTAGCGGTGCACGTTTCGCGGAATCCTGCCCATGCGGCTTGAGCGTGTCTGGCTGATTCTTCGCAAGGGCAGCCAGGCTGCCCAGCGCCAAGCTCGACGCTGTGCCCAGGATCTGCGTTCCCAGGGGGTGATCGTCATCACCGCCGTCAGCGGTCTGGGGATGAATCCGTTCCCTGGTCTGCTCGCCACCGAAGCCGAGCTCCCCGACCTGGCCGTGGTGCTAGGCGGTGATGGCACGGTTCTGGCGGCGGCCCGCCACCTGGCCAGCTTCGCCGTCCCGGTGCTGAGTTTCAACGTTGGCGGCCACCTGGGCTTCCTCACCCACGAACGGCGCCTGCTGCGGCTGCGGGGGGAGGCCAACGGGGAGGCCGGCAGCCAGGATCCCGACGACAACCTCTGGCAACGCCTGCGCGACGACCGCTTCGCGATCGAGAAGCGCATGATGCTGGAAGCCCGAATTGACCGGGGGGACGGCGTGCCCCAGGACGGGGATGCCTCCGCCGACGGGGATCTGAACGGGGTCGGTGATGGCCCTCACGGTGCTCTCAATGACTTCTACTTCCGCCCCTGCCTCGATGAGCTCTCGCCCACCTGCATGCTGGAGCTCGAGATCGATGGGGAGGTGGTGGATCAGTACCGGGGCGATGGCCTGATCATCGCCACCCCCACCGGTTCCACCGGCTACGCGATGGCCGCTGGTGGGCCGATCCTGCATCCGGGCATCGAAGCGATCGTCGTCACGCCGATCTGCCCGATGAGCCTCTCCAGTCGGGCCGTGGTGGTTCCGCCGGGATCGCGGCTTTCGGTTTGGCCCCTGGGGGAGGCCAGCCGTCGGGTGAAGCTCTGGAAGGATGGTGCCCATGCCACCGTGCTGGAACCGGGTGATCGCTGCGTCCTGCAGCGGGGTCGCCATCCGGTGCTGATGCTCCAGCTGGAGCAGAGCCCCTCGGACTACAGCACCCTCACCCACAAGCTCCACTGGGCCGGTAGCCTCACCGCCGGCGAACCGTCCCGCAACTGACCAGCTCCGCTCCACTCGTCATCCGCCCTCCCCCATGGCCCTGGAAATCGAGCGCCGCTTCCTGGTCAGCGGCGACCAGTGGCGCTCCCATGCGCGCCGGGCCAGGGCGATCCGCCAGGGTTATCTGGCCACCGGGAGCGCGGAACTCACCCTACGGGTGCGGCTGGCCCAGGCCCCGGAAGGCGCGATCGAGGCCTTTCTCACCCTCAAGTTGCCGTTCGCCGGAGCGGCGCCCCCCCTTGCCGGTCAGGCCCTGACGCGGCAGGAGTACGAGTACCCGATCCCGGCCGCCGATGCTGAGGCGCTGCTGGAGGGCAGCGCCCATCAGCTCTGCAAGACGCGTTATGGGCTGGATCTGCCCGGCGGCGACTGGGTGCTGGATGTGTTTGAGGCCGCCAACGCTCCCCTGGTGGTGGCGGAGGTGGAACTGGAGCGGGCCGATCAGGCCGTTCCCGTTCCCGCCTGGTGTTCCAGGGAGATCACCGGCCGCTGTGATCTT
>JBBQIH010000340.1:0-2849 GCA_038324725.1 Cyanobacteriota bacterium
GCCTGCTCTACACCGCCCTGACCCGGGCCAGGCAGGCGGCCCTGCTGCTCACCGATGGGGACAACGAACCCAGCGCCGGGACCTCGACTTAAGCGTTCTTCATGCATCGCCATACGGGGTGATGTGTCTACGAAAAGTGAACCGTTCGAGGAGAGCATCGACCCCCGATCCATACTTCGTCCATCGGCGCGGTACCCACCGGGCCGGTCGCACCGGAGCCCCTGCTCCAATAGTCTCCACCGCTGGGATCTCTCCCCTTCAGGGAGCCCTCCATTCCTCCTTGAGGAGTGCCCTCTTGCATCGTCACGAAGGATCGGACCGGCTCCCCCGGACACGCTCCCTCAGGTGCCCCGAGGTCGACAGGGACAACCCCTTGGATGCCCTGGCCCCAGGCGGTTCCGGTCAGTCTTTCTCCCCAACCCAATCCCCCCACCCATTGGCGGCCGTTGACAGCGTCCAGCACTGAACGCGACCACCGCCCCTGGGGATGGTTTGAAACCCTGGCGACGGGCCCCGGCTATCTCGTCAAGCGGATCCTGATCACGGCCGATCAGCGCATCAGTCTTCAGCGCCACCACCACCGCAGCGAGCACTGGGTGGTGGTGGCTGGGGCGGGTGTGATGGAGTGCGATGGCGCCTGCATCGCCGCCGTTCCCGGCGCCACCCTGTTCGTACCCTGCGGTGGCGTGCACCGGGCGGCGGCGACAGCTTCCGACCTGGAAATCATTGAGGTGCAACTGGGAACGGAGCTGCGCGAGGACGACATCGAGCGGTTCAGCGACGATTACGGCAGGGTGGTAAAGTCTCGTTTCAACCTTTGAGCAAGGGCAAGGCAGCCCAGGTGCAGAGCACCCATTTCCCACGGTCCACTGCCGGCCTGCGTTGAAGGATTCATCAGGCTTTAGCAACCCGTGACCCAGATCATTGACGGCAGCACCCTCACCGGTGCCGCCGATTCCCAGGCGGCCATTGGGCAGCCTTGCGAGGACGTGGTCCTCTCGTCCGCCCTGGCTTCCCAGCAAGACGACAGCAACACCGACAGCACCGAAACTGTCGTGTCCGCTGAGCCGGTAGCGGACCTTGAGGGCGCCGTTCCCGCGGCGGACATCGCTCTCCCCGTCAGCGCCTTCGCCGCCTTCGGCCTGCGCCGTGAACTGCTCGACGGCCTGGCGGCCATTGGCTTCGAGGAACCTTCCCCGATTCAGAAAGCCGCCATTCCCGAACTGATGCTCGGCCGTGATCTTGTGGGCCAGGCCCAGACCGGCACCGGCAAGACGGCCGCTTTCGGCTTACCCCTGCTGGAGCGCCTCGATGCCGGCCAGCGCACCCCCCAGGTGCTGGTGCTCACCCCCACCCGCGAACTGGCGATGCAGGTGGCAGAGGCTTTTAACAGCTATGCGGCCTGCATGAAGGGCGTGAAGGTGCTGCCGATCTATGGCGGCGCCGACTTCCGCGACCAGATCCAGCACCTGCGCCGGGGCGTGCAGATCGTGGTCGGCACCCCTGGCCGGGTGATGGATCACATGCGTCAGGGCACCCTCGACCTTTCCGGCTTGCGCAGCCTGGTGCTGGACGAGGCCGATGAGATGCTCCGCATGGGCTTCATCGACGACGTCAAGTGGGTGCTCGAGCAGCTTCCCGCCGAGCGTCAGGTGGTGCTGTTCTCCGCCACGATGCCCTCGGAGATCCGTCGCATCTCGCAGAACTACCTCAAGGACCCGGCCGAGGTCACCATTCGTCAGAAGGCCGCCGATGGCCGCCGCATCCGTCAGCGCCATCTGGTGGTGAACGGCCCCCAGAAGCTCGAGGCGCTCGAACGGGTGCTGGAGGCCGAGGGCAGTGAAGGGGTGATCATCTTCGCCCGCACCAAGGCCATCACCCTCACGGTGGCCGAGTCGCTGGAGCAGCACGGCTACGACGTGGCTGTGCTCAACGGCGATGTGCCCCAGACCCAGCGGGAGCGCACCATCGAGCGCCTGCGGGATGGCCGGGTCAACGTGTTGGTGGCCACGGACGTGGCGGCCAGGGGCCTCGACGTCGACCGCATCGGCCTGGTCATCAACTACGACATCCCCTTTGATGGCGAGGCTTATGTGCACCGCATCGGCCGCACCGGTCGGGCCGGCCGCAATGGTGAGGCGATCCTTTTCCTGACGCCGCGGGAACGTCGCTTCCTCGGGGGCATGGAACGCGCCGTGAATCAGCCGATCGAAGCGATGGAGGTGCCCGGCAACGCCAGCATCAATCAGCACCGCCTCGACCGCCTGCGCCAGAAACTCACCACGGCCCTGCAGCAGCCGGTCTGCAATCCGGAGGAAAGGGCCCTGTTGGCGGAGATCCTGCAGCGGGTGGCCCAGGAGCAGTCCTGCAGCCCCGACCAGCTGGCCCTGGCCGCCCTGGAGCTGGGGCTGGGCGGCAAGCCCCTGCTGCTCCAGGGTGAGGAGCGCTGGGGACAATCCCGTCCCGGTGCCCCGACCAGGGAGCGTGACCGCGACCGTGGCGACAGGGAGCGGGGCGGGGAACGCCGTCCGTTCAACGACCGCAACCAGGAGCGCAACGAAGACGGCCCCGAGGACAATATGGAGCGGTTCCGCATCGAAGTGGGCTGGCGCGATCGGGTCAAGCCCGGGAACATTGTGGGCGCCATCGCCAACGAATCCGGTCTCGCCGGTCGTTCGATCGGAAAGATCCGCATCTTCGATGCCCACAGCACCGTCGACCTGCCCAAGGGCATGCCTGAAGACGTCTTCGCGGACCTTCGTCGCCTGCGGGTGATGAACAAGGAACTTCAGATCTCCCGACTGGGCTCCTGATTCCCCTCGCCGGCGTTCACCACGCCGACCTCCCAT
>JBBQIH010000341.1:0-2834 GCA_038324725.1 Cyanobacteriota bacterium
TGTGGTCCGTCTCGACGACGCACCGGCCGGTGGCGAGGGCCAGCTCCAGCCCCTGGTGGCCGCCGCCCTGCCCGCCAGCGCCTACATGCTGGTGGACAAGACAGTGGAACTGCAGGCCCGGCCCCTGAGCGAGTTTCCCGAGCTGGGCCGGCTTCCCGCCGCCGAACTGGAGCGCCAGGCCCTGGTGGTGTTCCTCAATCCCCGCCAGGCCAAGCGCCAGTGCGGCCGCACCCAGCGGGTGATCAAGGTGCCCGACCTCAAGGTGTTCGAGCTCACGGCCCCTTACCTGCTGGCCCAGGGCATCAGCCGGGTGGTGATCGAAGGAGCCCTCTACGCCCTGCCGGGCAGCTGAGGCCTCAGCCCTCGTCGGCGGGGGTGGTTCCGGGCAGCAGCAGCGCCGCGCTGGCACCACCGCTGATCACCCCCAGCACCAGGGCCACGCCCACGATGAAACCAGCCGGCAACGGGGCGGTTCGGGTGAGGCCGAGGCGAAGCTGGGGCCGTTCCTCCAGGTTCTGGGCCCCCAGGCAGAGCAGGCCCAGCAGCAGGGTGCCGCCCAGCAGGCTGCCGCACAGGAGGCGCAGGCGCAGAAGCATCGCGGCAGCAGCGGGATCAGCACCCAGTCTGCCCTGGCTTCAGAGCGGGGGGGCCGGCTCCTGGTGCAGCAGGGCGTAGAGGGCCCGGCGGCTGTGGCCGCTGCTGAGCGCCAGGCTGCGGGCGGCCTCCCGGTTGCTGAGGCCGCCCTGCACCAGCGCCTCGAGGGCCTGGCGCAGGACGGTGTCGTCCCAGACGGGGGCGGCTGCCGGCGGGGCACCGCCCAGCACCAGGGTGCATTCCCCCTGGGGCGGGGTGCGTTGGAAGTGCGCCAGGGCGGCCGCCACGCTGGGGCCCACCTGTTCCTCGTGGCGTTTGGTGAGCTCCCGGGCCACCTGCAGGGGCCGGTCGCCCAGCACCGCCAGCAGGTCTTCGAGCAGGGCCAGCAGCCGGTGGGGGGCTTCGAACAACACGATGGTGCGCTCCTCGCCGGCCAGGGCCTCCAGCCGCTGGCGTCGGGGCCCGCCCTTCGGCGGCAGGAAGCCCTCGAAGCAGAAGCGGCCCGACGGTAGGCCGCTGCTCACCAGGGCGGTGGTGACGGCGCTGGGGCCGGGGATGCAGATCACCTGGCGGCCGGCGGCGCGGGCAGCGGCCGCCAGCTCCTGGCCGGGATCCGACACGCCGGGCAGGCCGGCATCACTGATCAGGGCGATCGCTTCGCCCGCCTCCAGGGCCGCCAGCAGCTGGGGGATGCGGGCCGTCTGGTTGTGCTGGTGGAAGCTGAGCAGGGGCACCCGCAGGCCGAGGTGATGCAGCAGCAGGCCGCTGCGGCGGGTGTCCTCGCAGGCGACCCGGCTGACGCCTGCCAGCACCCGCCGGGCCCGGGGGGAGAGGTCGTCGAGATTGCCGATGGGGGTGCCCACCAGATAGAGAACGCCGGCGGCGGGTTCGTGCTCCTGCACCGGTTCCTGCACAATGCCTTTTTCCCGCTCCCATGATGCCGTCTCCCTTCGCCATGCCCGACGGCATCGGCTGTGAACCCCTGCTGGCGGAGCTGCGCCGGCTGGCCTGGGGTGCGGCCGACATCCTGCGGGCCTATGCCCGCGGCGAGCAGCCCCCCTATGGCTTCCCGCCGGCGATGAGCGTCGACCACGGCGGTGAGGGGCCGGTGTCGGCGGCGGACCTGGCGGTGAACCGCTGGCTGCTGGATGGCCTGGCGGACGCCTTTCCCGCCGCCGGCTGGACCCTGCTGAGCGAGGAGACCGCCGCCGAGGTGCTGGTGCCGGGCCAGCCGCTGGACGCCGAGTGGCTGTGGATCCTCGATCCCCTCGATGGCACCAAGGACTTCCTGCAGGGCACCGGCGAGTACGCCGTTCATCTGGCCCTGGTGCACGGCCAGCGGCCGGTGCTGGGGGTGGTGTTGCTGCCAGAGCCGGAGGAGCTCTGGTTTGGGCTGCTGGGCGCCGGTGGAGTCGGCAGCGGAGCTGGGGAGGCCTGGCGGGAGAATCGGGCCGGCGAGCGCTTCGCCCCTGCCCTGAGCGGCCGCAAGGAGGATCTGGTGCTGGTGGCCAGCCGCAACCACCGCGACGACCGGCTGGAGCAGTTGCTGGCCGAGCTGCGGCCCGCCCGCAGCCTGGCGATCGGCAGCGTCGGCGGCAAGGTGGCGACGATCCTGCGGGGGGAGGCCGACCTCTACATCTCGCTCTCGGGACGCAGTGCCCCCAAGGACTGGGACATGGCCGCGCCGGAAGCCGTGTTGCGCGCCGCCGGTGGCGGCTTCGACCATGCCGACGGCCGGCCGTTGCTGTACAACACCGGCGACGTGCGTCAGGCGGGCTGCCTGATCGCCAGCAACGGCCCGGCCCAGGCCGAGATCTGCCGCCGTGCCGCTGAAGCGATGGCGACGATCGATCCCGGCTTCGCGGTGTGAGCGAGAGCCCGCCGATTCAGCAGGCGAGCAGCTCCAGCCCGCAGGTCCGGGCGGCCTCTTGAAGCGCCTTGTCACGACTGGCCAGGGGGAGTCCGCCACGCATCGCCAGTTCCAGATAGGCGGCGTCGTAGCTGGTGAGGCGATGCTGCGCCGCCAGGCTCAGCACGTTGTGCCAGACGACGTGCGGATCGGCAGGATCAATGCCCAGGTCGAGCTGCACCATCAGGGCAAGGAAGCGGCTCCGATCCGCCGCGGTGATCCGGCCGCGCCGTTCGGCCATCAGCAGCACGTTGCCCAGTTCCCAGAGAAACAGCGCCGGGACGCAGAGTTCGCACTGCGGCAATCGGGCCAGGAGTGCCTCTGAAGCCTC
>JBBQIH010000342.1:0-2834 GCA_038324725.1 Cyanobacteriota bacterium
TTTGCCGGTGGTCTCGTCCCCCAGGCCAACAATGCCATGGTGGAACTGCAAGGCCAGCTCGAGCAAAGGCTACAGCAAGCACAGGCTGCAGCCCTACTCGTGCTCGAGGAGCAGGAAACCCGCCTGAAGGCAGACCCCGCCTTCCAGCAGCTCAACGACGAACAACAGAGCGAGGTGATTCAGGCCACCACCCAGGCGAAAGCGGATGTGAAAACCGCCGCACAACCCGGCCGCGTGGCCCTGCGGGTGAACCGCTACCGCCAGGAGGAGGTGCCCCGGCAACTGCAGCGGATCGCGGCCTTGGCCGCACCAATAGGAGTTGAAGCGGTGACGCCGATCAAGGTGGTGGCGGCCGTGAGCCTGAAGGTGAACTGCCCGCTCAGCCAGATCACCAACGGTCAGGAGCTGCAGCAGTGGCTCGAGACCCTACGGGCAGCGGCCCAAGCCGAACTGGATCAGGGGCATCGGATCAGCCTGTAAGGGGCTATAGAATGAGCATGTTGTGTACGACAGAACAGCCTTCTGCCAAGGGAAGTGACGACCTCCAGCCGCGAGCAAAGAAAAGGCGCCACCAGCGTGCGCGAGCTGCTCCAACGCTCGATTGCTGCCCGCAAAGGCGAGGTGGTGCTGCGGCGCGATCTAAGCCGCTTCGGCAGCCCAGCCCAGATCAGCCGTGCCTTAAATCAACTGGTGGTCGAAGGCAAGCTGGTGCGCATCGGTGTTGGCGTGTACGCCAAGGCGGCGCCTGGGCCGATCTCAGGCCGGCCGATGGCACGCCAACCACTGGCTGCTCTGGCGGCCGAAACCTTCGATCGGCTGGGCATCAACTGGCAACTGGGTGCCGCGCAACGCCGCTATGCCTCGGGCTCCACCACGCAGGTGCCCTGGCGCACCACGTTCGATACGGGCAGGCGACGCATCAGCCGCCGGCTGCAAATCGGCAAACGGGTGGTGGAATATGAAAACGATCTCCAGCCACCTCGCTGGCGCCGTAGCTGAAGCCGATCAGCTTGGTCTTTGTCACCTCGATCCATCGATCCTGGAGAAGGATCTGCTGATCACCGATGTGCTCGCTCTGCTGGCTGGGTTCGAGTGGGAGGAGATCCAGCCAATTTTCTGCGGTGGCACCTCCCTGAGCAAGGGCCATGGGTTGATCCAGCGGATGTCGGAGGACATCGACTTCAAGCTGGTGCTGCCGCCGGAGTGGACGCGCAGCAAGACCAAACGGGACCTCAGCGACTTGCGCAAGAGGCTGGGCAACCATGTGAAGGAAGCGGGGTTTGCCTTACCCGACGAGGGCATCACATCCCGCAACGAGAACCGCTACTTCTGTTTCGCACTGGGCTATGAGCCCCAGTTCCCGCTGATTTCTGCCCTGCGGGCAGAACTGAAGCTCGATTTCACAGCTCATACCCCAGTGCTGGAGCCCGTGTCGGTACAGGTGAGGCCCCTGCTGGCTGAGTTCATGGAGCTCGATTCAGAGGTGGTGGATCACCAGGCCGTGGCGGTGCAGGAAACCTTGGTGGAGAAGGTGGTGTCATTCCTGCGCCGCACAGCGGATTGGGCTGAACAGGAGGCAAGAAATCCAGAGGATGATCAGCTGGTGCGCCACCTCTACGACGTGCACCAACTGTTGCCCGTGGTGCCGAGCGACGAAGCAACGCAGCGCATCCAGCAAGACCTGTTCAGCCGCACTGTGGCCGGAGACCAGGAGAAATTCGGCCGCCAGGATCCCGCATTTGGTGCCGATGCCCGCGGCTGGTTGGCGCGGGCCCTGGAACAGTTGCAAACCAGCGCCGAGGTGGAGGTTCTCTACCAGCGCTTCGTGGGTGATCTGGTGTGGGGGCCGCCGGTGCCCTTTACAGAGGCCAAGGACAGTTTCACGACGGTTGCGCGCGATCTTCTCGCTGGCCTGGATCAGCCTCCGTAGGGCAGTCCCGATCTCCGCTCCCTATTCGCTTTCTGCCGTTTCCATTCCTGATCCATGCCCGTCAACACCGCTGCCCTGAAATCCTTCGCCCCGGCGATGCGGCGGCAGCTGATCGAGGCGGTGGGCCGCAAGCTCGATCGGCTGCTCACCAGCACGACCCCAGACACGCTCACCACCTACGCGCGCCAGATCGCCGCGTTGCGGCAGCAGGAGCAAGCCAGCCGGCAGGAGCTGCTGGAGCGGGTGGCCTACAGCTGGTTCAACCGCTTGGCGGCGCTGCGCTACCTCGATGCCAGGGGCTGGCATCCGTTCGGCGCCAGGGTGCTGATGCCGGCCACGGCGGCCGACACCCAGCCGGAGCTGCTGAAGCTGATGCGCAACGGCCAGCTGCCGGCGGAGCTGCAGCGCCACAGCCAGGAAGCACGGCTCAACCAGCTGCTTGATGGCCAGATCCCCACGTCCACCCCCGGCGCCGACCCCCAGGGGGAGGTGTACAGGGAGCTGGTGCTGGCGGTGTGCCGCTTCTATCACCAGCTGCTACCGAACCTGTTCGAAGGGCTCGATGACGCCACCGAGCTGCTGCTGCCCGACGACCTGCTCACCGATGGCTCAATCGCGGCCGGCTTCCGCCGCTCGATCCATGATGCCGACTGCGAGGACGTGGAGATCCTGGGCTGGCTGTATCAGTTCTATATCGCCGAGAAAAAAGATGAGGTGATGGCCCGCAAGAAGGCGGTGCCCACCGAAGAGATCCCGGCGGTGACCCAGCTGTTCACTCCGCACTGGATCGTGCGCTACCTGGTGGAGAACTCACTCGGGCGGCTCTGGCTGCTCAATCGTCCGGGGTCGCAGCTGCGGGAGCAGATGCCATACTACGTGGAGACGGAGCCCGAGACGGAGTTCC
>JBBQIH010000343.1:0-2830 GCA_038324725.1 Cyanobacteriota bacterium
ATGCGCATCTCCCTGGCCTCCACGCTCGAGGGCCGCACCGAGGAGCCCACCATCGAAACGATGAAGGAGGTGTGCAAGCCCGTAGGCATGCGGGCCATCGCCATCGGCAAGGAAAACGGCTGGCAGGTGCGCCAGGTTGCCAGCAAATACCGCAACCCCGACCATGCCCCCGCCAACGCTCAGGAGCGCCAGGTGATCGATCTGTTCAGCCGACATCCTGAGATCAACGGGCTCTGGGAGCCGGCCGTGGCAGACCAGGGCGCCGGCCTGAACTACTACCGCCGCATCAACGTCGAGTCGAGCTGCCTGGCCTGCCACGGCACCAAGGCCAGTCGGCCGGCGTTCATCAAGGCCAACTACCCCGACGACAAGGCCTTCGACTTCACGGTGGGTGACCTGCGGGGCATGTATGCCGTGCACCTGCCGGAGGTTCAGACGGCTCTCGCCGCTGCCGAGGGCTGAGCCACGCTACTGCCAAGACATTTCTACGATATGCGTATCTCGTCATAAAAAAATCGGACCTTACTGAGCCATGACCCTCATTCCCGCACTCCCATCCAGAGACGAGGTCCCCAGCCTGGGGCGTCGCCAGTTCATGAACCTGCTCACCTTCGGTGCCGTCACCGGGGTGGCTCTCGGCGCCCTCTACCCGGTGGTGCGCTACTTCATCCCTCCACGGGAGGCTGGCTCATCGGGTGGCGCCCTTGCCCTCGACGAGCTCGGCAATCCGATCGCGGCCAGCGGCTGGCTGGCCAGCCATAGCGAAGGCGACCGCAGCCTGGTGCAGGGCCTCAAGGGCGATCCCACCTATCTGATCGTTGAAGCAGAGGGCGCCATCGGCGCCATCGGCCTCAACGCCATCTGCACGCATCTGGGCTGCGTGGTCCCCTGGAACAGCGGCGAAAACAAGTTCATCTGCCCCTGCCACGGAAGCCAGTACGACCCGGAGGGGGCCGTGGTCCGAGGTCCCGCCCCGCTGCCCCTGGCCCTGGCCCATGTGGCTGCGGAGGACGAACGGGTGCTGCTCAGCACCTGGAGCGAGAGCGATCCCCGCACCGGCGAGAAGCCCTGGTGGAGCTGAGCTGAGGGTCAGGAAGCTGGCTCCAGCCACTCAGGACGGCTCCATGGATGGGCAGAGGTGAGTCCTGTTGAAATTGGCGGACTCGAAACGTTGACCCTCATCATCCTCCACCTGCATCATGTCCACGAAGGCCTGACCGAACAACACCTGGGAGATGGGGTAGTTGTGATGGGCATAGATCGGTCGCTCCAGGGTTTCGTCGATGCCGCGGAAGGACACCAATATCTCGGCCTCGCCAGCGGCCAGATCCCGGGCTGTTCGCCCCCGCAGCGGGCTGCTGTCATCGATCGGATGCATCAGCGTCCAGGTGAGCAGAAACAGGGGGGAGCGATCGCGGTTCAGGGCCAGCGGGTGGAGACGCCGCATCCGATGGCCCTCCGTCGTGCGCTCATCGATGGCGAGATAGGCCTGAACTGTGGCCTCCAGAATGGTTTTGCGGCGTTCGTTGGCCAGACGAAACATCAAGGTGGGCTGTCCGTCGTAGTCGTGAACCGTGGACACCTCGGAAAACAGGATCCGGGCCGTGGAACGGGAGAAGCGACTGAACGCCATCCCCGTCGTCAGGGCGATCACGATCAACCCCAGCAACGATTCGACGGTGACGACCAGATGGGTGAACAGGCTGCTGGGATGGAAAGCGCCATAGCCGATCGAGCCCAGCGTCTGCACGCTGAAGAAGAAGGCCTCAGCGAAGCTGGTGGCCTCGCCAGCCACCCCGGCAATGCCATGGGGGTCGCTCCAGAAGATCAGGGCGAACAGCAGGTTGAGCAGCAGATAGCCGGCGGCGATCAGCCCGAAGAAACCGGGCCAGGGCACCGCCAGCATCAGGTGATTGGGGTGGCGCCAGTGCCGCAGCCAGTCGGAAGGATTCACCGCGGTGAAGATGCCCCCATGCTTCTGCAGCCGAAGCGGAGCTGGAGGCATCGGCGCGACCGGCGAGGTTTCAACTGATTATATCTTTTTATGCGTTCTAGCGCATTAACTTGTGTGTGGCGGGCGGCGTGTCGGCTGGGGCCCGACCCAGGTTGGGACGAAGGGCATGGCCGTGAGATGGGCGAATCCGTAGCGAAACACCACCGCCACCACCAGGTTCTGATCGTGGGCGGTGGTTCTGCCGGGATCACCGTCGCCGCCCAGTTGCTACGCGCCCGCCCCGGCCTCGATGTGGCGATTCTCGAGCCCGCCGCCGTTCACGAGTACCAGTCCGGCTGGATCCTGGCCGGTGCCGGCCTGCTCCCCTACGCCCAGACCCAGCGGCCCGAGGCCGACGTGATCCCGGCCGGTGCCGTCTGGGTCCAGGACAGCGCCGCCTCCTTCGAGCCAGAGGGCCGCCGGGTGATCACCGCGGCCAGGGTCGCCCTCAGCTACGAGGTGCTGGTGGTAGCCACCGGCCTGAAGCTCGACTGGAGCCGCATCAAGGGCCTGCCGGAGGCCCTCGGCCAGCACGGGGTCATCAGCAACTACTCCCACCCCCACATCGCCGCCACCTGGAAGACGATCCGCGACTTCCGCGGTGGAACGGCCCTGTTCACCCATCCCGCCACGGCGATCAAGTGCGGCGGCGCGCCGCAGAAGGTGATGCACCTGGCCGACGACATTTTCCAGGCCACCAGCGGCGTGGGCGTGAACACGCCTGTGATCTTCTGCAGCGCCCAGGCGCAGCTCTATCCCGTCGAGGCCTACAACGCCAGCGTCGAGCGCGTCGTGGCGCGCCGAGGCATCGAGACCCGCCTGCTCCACAACCTGGTC
>JBBQIH010000344.1:0-2822 GCA_038324725.1 Cyanobacteriota bacterium
CGCCAGCCCCCTGGCGATCGCCGGGCCGGGGGGCTGGGTGGAGGTCGATCGATTCACCTGCCAGCACAAGCGCTACGGCGACGTGTTCGCCCTCGGGGACGTGAGTTCGCTGCCCACCGCCAAGAGCCTGGCGGCCGTGCGTGGCCAGGCTCCGGTGCTGGTGGCCAACCTGCTGGCCCGGCTGGATGGCGGCCCGCTGCAGGCCCGGTACGACGGCTACACCGCCTGCCCCCTGATCACCAGCTTCCACGCGGTGGTGATGGCGGAATTCGACTACAGCCTCCAGCCTGTGAGCTCCTTCCTGGTGGACCCCACCAAGGAGCGCTGGAGCATGTTCCTGGTGGAAACGCGGGTGTTCCCCTGGGTGTACTGGCACCGGGTGCTCAAAGGGCGCCTGCACGAAAGCCGCTTCCTCAAGCCGTTCGGGCCCCTGGTGCGCGCCCTGGGGCTGGCCCGTCGGGCGCCTCCTTAGCCTGGCCAGATGCGTCTGCTGCACACCTCCGACTGGCACCTGGGCAGGAGCTTCCACGGCACCTCGCTGCTGGAGGAGCAGGAGGCGGCGATCGAGCGGATCGCCGAACTGGCCCGCGAACACGCCGTTGACGCGGTGCTGATCGCCGGCGACCTCTACGACCGGGCCATCCCGCCGGCCGAGGCGGTGGCCCTGTTCAACCGGGCCCTGGCCCAGCTGAGCCGCGATGGCACCGCCGTGGTGGCCATCGCCGGCAACCACGATTCCCATGTCCGGGTGTCGGTGTACGACCCGCTGCTCTCAGCCTTCGGGGTCACGATCCGCGGCGACGTGGGCCGGGCCCATGAGCCGGTGCTGGTCACACCCGGCGACGGCGGCGCGCCGGTGGCCATCTATCCGCTGCCCTACCTGGAGCCGGCGGTGGATGGGCCGGTCCTGGCCGGGGCGCCGGTGCGTCTGCGCCACGAGGAGGTGACCCGGCTGGCCATCGAGCGGATCCACGCCGACCGGCGCGAGCGGCCGCCGCAGCGTTCGGTGCTGGTGGCCCACACCTTCGTGGCCGGCGGGGAAGCCTCGGAATCGGAGCGGCAGCTCACCATCGGCAACGTCGATCGGGTGAGCGTGGCCGCTTTCGAGGGCTTCGATTACGTGGCCCTGGGCCACCTCCACGCCTCCCAGCAGCTGGACGGCCCCCGGGTGGCCTACTCGGGCACCCCGCTGGCCTATTCCTTCTCCGAGCAGCAGCACGTCAAGTCGGTGCGGATCGTGGAACTGGCCGCCGACGGGACAGCCACCGTGCAGGTGGTGCCCCTGGGGGTGGGGCGGCGCCTGTGCACCCTGCGGGGGCCCATCGACGAGCTCTGCGGCGACCCCCGCCACGCCGCCGCCAGCGAGGCGCGGGTGCGGGCGATCCTCACCGACGACAACCTGCCCCTGCAGGCCATGGCCCGGCTGCGGGCCCGCTTCCCCCACATCGCCGAGCTGCGCCACGAACCCCCGGAGCTGGCCCGATCGGGCGGCGCCGAGCGCCACCGCCAGGTGCGCCAGGCCCGTTCACCGCTGCAGCTGGCCACCGCCTTCTTCGCCGACCAGCACGGCCAGCCGCCCAGCGAGCCGGAGGCCGAGCTGCTGGCAGCGGCCCTGGCGGCGGCGGAACGGGGAGGGGAGCGCTGAAGCCCCACCGGCTCGCGATCGAGGCCTTCGGGCCCTACGCCGATCCGGTGGCGATCGACTTCGACGCGCTCGCCGCCGAGGGGTTGTTCCTGATCCACGGCACCACCGGCGCCGGCAAGACCTTCCTGCTCGATGCCCTCTGCTTCGCCCTCTATGGCGAGGTGTCGGGCGATCGCAGCGTCAAGGGGCTGCGCTCCGACCACGCCGCCCCCGGCGCCGTGCCCCGGGTGAGCCTGGAGTTCTCCTGCGGCGAGGCCCGCTACCGGGTGGAGCGCACCCCCGCCCATACCGCACCCAAGGCCCGCGGCCAGGGCAGCACCGAGAAGGCCCCCCAGGCGTTCCTGTTCCGGCTGGGCGCCGGCGCCCCGGAGCAGGCCGTGGCGGCAAAGACCACCGAGGTGACCCGGGAGGTGGAACGGCTGGTGGGGCTCAGCGCCGCCCAGTTCCGCCAGGTGATCCTGCTGCCCCAGGGGCGTTTCGCCGAGGTGTTGCGGGCCAAGGCCGAGGAGCGCGAAGCCCTGCTCAAGACCCTGTTCGACACGGTGATCTCCGTGGGGGCCGGCTGGTGGGTGGAGGAGCTGGCCCGCACGGCGCGGAACCTCGCGCTGGATCAGGCCCGGGAGCAGGAGGTGTTGCGGCGCCGGGCGGCCGACGCCTGGGCCCCCCAGGCTCCCGAGCCGCAGCCGCCCCCCCCTGACCAGGCCGGCCTTGAGGTACTGGTGGGGCAGATCGGTGGGGTGGTGCAGGGCACCGAGGCCGCCCTGGCTGAGGCCTCCGCCAGCCTGGAAACGGCCCAGGTCGCCCGGGCGGCCCTCGACGCCCAGGCCGACCGCTGGGACCGGCGCGCCGCCGCCGCCGCCCGGCTGGGCGAGCTGGAGGCCAAACAGGAGTCGGTGGAGGAGTACCGCCAGAAGCTCAACCAGGCGGAGCGTGCCGAAACGTTGCGTCCCAGCCTGGTGGCCGAACAGGGGGCCCGCCGCGCCCTCGCCCTGGCGGAGCGGGGGCTGCAGGAGCAACTGCGGGCGGCGATCCAGGCACGCGAAGGGGCGCGGGCGCTGCCGCTGTCGGTGCAGGGGCTGGATCTTGTCGCGCTGCCCTGCGCCGAAATCCTCGCCGCGGCCGGCGCCGACCTGGCCGCCCGGGGCGCCGAGGTGCGGGAGCTGGCCCGCAAGGCCGA
>JBBQIH010000345.1:0-2820 GCA_038324725.1 Cyanobacteriota bacterium
TCGGGTCGGGGGTGTCGGCGTTCTGGCTGGCCACCGCTTCGAGGTTGGCGGTGACGCCGGCGGGCCGCTCGCTGAGGTCGCGGGCGAGGGCGTTGAGGCTGGCGGCATCGAACTGGAGGCCATTGGCGAGGGTGCCCTGGCGCTGGACCTTGGCGAAGGCGGCGGCCAGCAGCAGGTTGAGGCGGCTGCGCACGGCGTCGCGATCGCGCACGTCGGGCTCCAGGGCGGTGCGGGAGAGCACCTCCCCCTGCTCCACCACCTGGCGGTTGGGGCGCAGGTCGGGGAAGGCGAGCACCTGGGCCTCGCCCCGCAGCACGTTGGCGGCCGAGCGGATGCTGACCACCCAGGTGCCGGGGGTGGCGAGCAGCGATTCGAGCCTGGTGATGTCGCTGCGGGGCACCAGCAGGATCTGGCGGTTGGGGGCCTGGCCGGGCAGCAGCAGCTGGAAGGCCGCCCGGTTGGACTCCTGCAGCAGGGCATCGATCACCTGCTTGGCCTGGTCGGGGCGCTGCAGCAGCACCTTGGCGGTGGCCAGGGGCTGGCCGCTCGCGATCACCACATCACCGCGGCGTAGGGCGATGACATTGGTTTCGAGCTCCTTGAGTTCCTTGGCGCCGGCGGCGATCCGCTGGCGCACGCTGGCCAGTTCGGCCTCGGTGCGGCGGATCTCCGCGTCCCGGCCGCGCACTTCACTGGAGAGCCGGGCCCGCTCGGCCTCCAGCCGGACGCGCTCGGCCTGCAGGGGCTGTAGCTCGCGGCGCAGGGTGTCGACGCGGCGCTCGGCGGCCAGCAGCTGGCTCTGGGCCCGGCGCTGGCTGGCCATGGCCTGGTCACGGCGGCGTTCGGCGGTGGTCAGATCGAGACGGCTGCGCTCCAGTTCGCCCCGGGTGCGTTGCAGTTCGCCTTTGTTGCGCTGCAGGGCGGTGCGGCTGTCGCGCAGGCGATCCTCGATCTGATCGAGCTGGAACAGCCCCACCCGCAGGCGCTCGCTCACCAGCAGCATCAAAGCCAGCGACACGGCGCTGATCAGGCTGCCGGTGAGCACCGTGATCACCACGGCCGTCTTGCGGGGCCTCAGGTTGAACAGGCTGAGGCGCGCCTTGCCCACGCGGCTGCCGAGCCGGTCGCCCAGGGTGGAGAGCACTCCGCCGAGCACCAGAAGGGCCAGGATCAGCAGCCAACCCGACACCTTCTGCGCCTCGGTTCCGCGGTGCACCAAGTATCCCTGCCGGTGGCCTCAGGGCACCTGTCAGGGGCCGCCCGTTCAGCTGAATCGCTTGGCCAGGGCGATGGGGTCGAAGACGGTGATCTTCTTGCGGTCGATCTGGACCAGGCCGTCGTTGCGCAGATCGCCCAGCAGGCGGGTGATGGTGACGCGGGTGGAGCCGATCGCTTCGGCGATGGCCTGGTGGGAGAGGCGCAGGTCGATGGTGATCCCCTCGCTGCCGGGAACGCCGAAATCGCGGCAAAGGACGAGCAGAAAGCTCACCAGCCGGGAGGACATGTCCCGGTGGGTGAGGGTTTCGATCATGGTTTCGGTCTGGAGGATGCGGGAGGAGAGGCCCTGCAGCAGCAGCAGTCCGACGCTGGCGTCCTGCTCAATGGCGCGGCGCACCGAGGTGGCCGGGGCCGTGACCATCTCCACCCGGGTGAAGGCGATGGCGTGATAGAAGCGGTCGGAGCGCTGGCCGGTTAGCAGGGAGAGCACGCCGAAGAGGCTGTTCTCGCGCAGCAGGGCCACAGTGATCTCTTCGCCGGACTCGTAGACGCGCGAGAGCCGCACGGCGCCGCGCCGCAGCAGGTAGACCCGCTCGGCGGGATCGCCGGGGAAGAAGATCGTCTTGCCGCGCTCGATGGTTTCGATGTTGCTGCCGGCCAGGCCCCGGATCACTTCCAGCAGGGTGACGGTGGTGGCGCCAGGGGCGCCCATGGGCGTCACGGAGCCGGGGGATCCGCTGGATGGGCTGCTGGGGTAGCGGCTGAAGCCACGCGTGGCGCCGACCATCAAGGCGTGGCGAATGGTTAGGAACCTATGGATCGGCCTGGCTGATCCATGTAGCCAATGACACTCTTTAGCCGGTCGTGCGTGTGGCCGCCACCACGTTGGGCCCGGCCGGCGCCGCAGACAGGGCCTGGCGCTGGGCCTCCTGCAGGGCGCGCAGGCCCGGTTCGGCGAGATCCAGCAGGGTGTCGAGGCTGGAGCGGGGGAAGGGGGCGCCCTCGGCGGTGCCCTGGATCTCCAGCAGCCGCCCCTGCTCGTCCATCACCACGTTGAGGTCGACCTCGGCGCGGGAATCCTCGGAGTAATCGAGATCCAGCAGGGCCTGGCCGTCGACCAGGCCCACCGACACGGCCGACACCTGCTGGCGCAGGGGCGAGGCGGCCAGCACGCCCTGCTGCTGCAGGCGCTCCAGGGCGGCGGCCAGGGCGATCCAGGCACCGGTGATCGAGGCGGTGCGGGTGCCGGCATCGGCCTGGAGCACGTCGCAGTCGACCAGCAGGGTGCGCTCGCCGAGGGCGGCCAGATCTAGGGCGGCCCGCAGGCTGCGGCCGATCAACCGCTGGATCTCCTGGGTGCGGCCGGAGAGCTTCATCAGTTCGCGGCCCTGGCGGCTGGGGGTGGAGGCCGGCAGCAGGCGGTATTCGGCGCTGAGCCAGCCGCTGCCCGAGCCCCGACGCCAGCGGGGCACCTCGGGATCGAGGCAGACGCTGCAGAGCACGCGGGTGCGACCCGCCGAGAAGAACACCGAGCTCAGGGCGAAGCCCATCGGGTCCCATTCGAGGCCCACGGGACGCAGCTCGTCGGCGCGGCGGCCGTCG
>JBBQIH010000346.1:0-2786 GCA_038324725.1 Cyanobacteriota bacterium
GGGCTCGAGAGTCTTCGATGCGCTCCCCCCACGCCAGCTCCTGGCGCGTTGAGGGCGCCGACCGAAGGCGGCGTTGCCCGCGCAGCGGGCTCGCCGCCGCAGGCTGGCGCCCTCAACGCGGCACGGGGGCCGGGGCGTCACTGCGCCCGTAGCGGTCGTCGAAGCGGACGATGTCGTCTTCGCCGAGGTACGGACCGCTCTGCACCTCGATCAGTTCCATGGCGATCTTGCCGGGGTTGGTGAGGCGGTGGCGGGCGCCGAGGGGGATGTAGGTGCTCTGGTTCTCACCCACCAGCTCCTCCACCCCGTCTTTTTCCACCACGGCGGTGCCCCGGACCACCACCCAGTGCTCGGCCCGGTGGTGGTGCATCTGCAGGGAGAGGCTGGCACCGGGCTTCACGGAGATCTTCTTGACCTGCCAGCGCTCCCCTTCCACCACCCCGTCGTAGTGGCCCCAGGGCCGGTAGATGCGGCGGTGGGCGCGGCTCTCGGGGGCGCCGTCACGTTCCAGCCGGCCGACGATGCCCTTCACCTCCTGGGCCCGATCGCGGTGGGCCACGAGCACCACGTCGTCGGTTTCGACCACCACCAGGTCCTCCACGCCCAGCCCCACCACCAGGCGGTGTTCGCTGCGCAGGTAGCAGTTGCGGCTGCCCTCGCTGATCACCCGGCCCCGCAGCACGTTGCCTTCGTCGTCCTGCTGGGAGGTTTCCCAGAGGGCCGCCCAGCTGCCCACATCGCTCCAGTCGGCATCGAGGGGCAGAACCACGCCGCGGTCGGTCTTCTCCATCACGGCCACGTCGATGGCGATGCTGGGGCCGTTGGCGAAGGCCTCCCGCTCCAGCCGCAGAAACTCCAGGTCAGCGCTGTCCTGCTCCAGGGCCGTGCGGCAAGCGCTCACCACCTCGGGGGCGAAGCGCTCGAGTTCCGCCAGGATGGCGCTGGCGCGGAACAGGAACATGCCGCTGTTCCAGGTGAAGCGCCCCGTCGCGAGGAAGGCCTCGGCGGTGGCTTTGTCCGGCTTCTCCACGAAGCGGGCGATCGGTACAGGTGTGGCGGCGGCCATGGGCCCGGCGGCCTCGATGTAGCCGTAGCCGGTTTCGGCGCTGGTGGGCACGATGCCGAAGCTGACCAGCTGGCCGGCGGTGGCGGCGGCCATGCCGGCGGCCACGGTGGCGCGGAAGTCGGCGGCCCGGCGGATGACGTGATCGGCGGCCAGGATCAGCAGCAGCGGGTCGTCACCACGGGCGATGGCCTGCAGGGCCGCTACGGCCACCGCCGGGGCGGTGTTGCGCCCCACCGGCTCCAACAGGATCGCCGCCGGCTCCACGCCGATCTGGCGCATCTGTTCGGCGACGATGAAGCGATGGTCCTCGTTGCAGATCAGCAGCGGCGGCGCCAGGTCCGGCAGGCCCTTCAGTCGCTGCTGGGTCTGCTGCAGCAACGTTTCCTCGGTGCTGCCGGCCAGGGGCCAGTACTGCTTGGGGTAGCTGGCCCGGGACAGGGGCCAGAGGCGGGTGCCGGTGCCGCCGCAGAGGATCACCGGAACCAGGGAAGGGGAAGCCATGGCGGCTGCAGTTGTCCCGCAGGACCATCAGTCGGGCCCATTCAACCCGAGGCGGCCGCGCTCGTCAGCGTTCCGCCGCACCGGGGGTCACTTCAGAGGTCGAGCAGGCCGGGGGGCGGCGTCAGACCGATCCAGCCTTCCGCCAGGTTCACCTCCGGCACGATCGCCTCCACGAAGGGGATCAGCAACCGCCGGCCCCCGGCCGTGAGCTCCACCTCCAGCAGATCGTTGCCGGCATGGATCAGGTCGGTCACGGTGCCGAGGGTGGGTTGGGGCTCCGCCAGCAGTCGCACCTGCAGCCCCACCAGATCGAGCAGGTGGAATTCACCCGGCTCCAGGCTGGGGCGGTCGTTGGCGGGCACCAGCAGGTGCTGGTCCACCAGGGCTTCGGCGGCGTTGCGGTCGCTGACGCCTTCGAGGCGCAGCACGAACAGGTTCTTGCCCGGCAGGGGCCGGCCGGCCAGCAGCCGCACCGGCTGCGGTGCGCCCTTGGGGGCCTGCAGCCAGCGCATCCCGGGCCTGGTGAAACGTTCGGGGAAGTCGCTGAGGGGCAGCAGGCGCACCTCACCGCCCATGCCCTGGGCCGCCACGAACCGTCCCACGGCCATCAGCTCCCCCGGGTCGTCGGCTCCGGGCGCTTCGTTGCTGGTATCGGCCACGGCCTGAGCGCTTGCTTCGCGGCGCATCATCGCGCCATGGGCCTGAGCGGTGGCCGCCAGCACCGCATCAGGGCACCCGGGCGCCGATAATGACCCCACTTGATGGCTCCCGGGGGCCTCCGCCATGGCCAGCAGCCCGATCCTGCCCGGTTCCACCGTGGTGGTGCGCGATCCCCGCTCCATCTACAACGGCTACCAGGGCTTCGTTCAACGCATCAGTGGGGCGATGGCGGCGGTGCTGTTCGAAGGCGGCAACTGGGACAAGCTGGTGACCGTGCCCCTCAGCACCCTGGAGCAGGCCTGAGTTCGAGCGTCGCCAGGGCTGCCCGGGCGGCCTGCTGTTCCGCCTCCCGCCGCGAACCGCCCCGGCCCTCACCGCTGAGGCCGGCCACCTCCACCCGGCATTCGAAGCGCTCCGGATCCCCGTGCACCCGGCTGCGCTCCTGGCAGTGGTAGGCGGGCAGCCCTTTCCCCTGGCCCTGGCTCCATTCCTGCAGCACCGACTTCCAGTTGTGGCGCAGGGGGTCGGCGAGTAGTTCGGCAGTGCTGGTTTGCCAGTG
>JBBQIH010000347.1:0-2755 GCA_038324725.1 Cyanobacteriota bacterium
CAGGAGGTTGTTCTCTATTGCTCCACAGGCTTTCGATCGGCCATGGGCGTGATGGCCCTGCAGCTGCGGGGCTTCAGCCATGTGCGTGGATTTCCGCCGAGCCTCGCCGGCTGGCAGCCTGGGGGCGAGGCCGTCTCGGCAGGCCCGGGGGCTTCCGGCGGCGCTCAGGCCTGATCACCGCCCTGGGCCGCAGGCGCCATGGAATGGAGGGCGATCGCCTGATCCGGCGTCAGGTCGAACCCCAGGGTCCCATCGGCCGAAGACACGCTGAGGTGCAGGGGCAGGGCTTCACTCGGCCGCGGCATCAGGGCGTCGAGGTCGAACTGGGCCGACCCGGCCGGAAGAGGCAAGCCACCTTTCTGGACGAGCTCCTCGCTGCGATTGGGCAGGCTCCACTCCTGGCCCGACGAATCACCCAACACCAGTTCGTCGTGGTGATTCAGCCCCAGGCCGGGTTCCAGAGCATTGAGGCGGAGTCGCAGTCCGGAGGGGTACTCCGGAAACGGCTGTTCAAAGACCCTGGCATTGAGCCGATGACCCGCTCCATCACTGAGCGACCAGCTTTCGGCCGCCTGCACAGGAACGGCTCCCAGCAGCAGAACCATCAGAAGTGGAAGGACAGCCCCGAGCGATCGGTGCAGCAGTCCCGAGCGATGAATGGGTGGCTTCATGATTTATCACCTATGTTAGCTATACAATACTAGCGTAATTAGCGCAAAAAGGCCTTCTGCCTGTGCTCACGCCGGTTCGGCGCAGGGGCAGTGGTGCGTGCGGCTGAAGTTGGCGACGTCGAAGCACTGATCCTGGCCAACGTCCCCCTGCATCATGTCCACGAAGCCCTGGCCGAACAACACCTGGGAAACAGGGAAATGGTGATGGGCATAGATCGGCCGCTCCAAGGTTTCGTCAATGCCACGGAACGAAATCAGCAGTTCCGCCTGGCTGGCGGCCAGCTGCCGGGGCGTTCGTCCCTGCAAGGGGCTGTGGTGATCGATCGGATGCATCAGCGTCCAGGTGAGCAAGAACAGGGGTGAGCGATCGCGGTTGAGGGCCAGCGGGTGCAGACGCCGCATCCGATGGCCCTCGGTCGTGCGCTCATCGATGGCGAGATAGGCCTGAACCGTGGCGTCCAGGATGGTCTTGCGGCGTTCGTTGGCCAGGCGAAACATCAAGGTGGGCTGGCCGTCGTAGTCGTGCACGGTGGCCACCTCCGAGAACAGGATCCGCGCTGTCGAGCGGGAAAAGCGACTGAAGGCCATCCCCGTCATCAGGGCGATCACGATCAACCCCAGCAACGATTCGATGGTGACGACCAGATGGCTGAACAGGCTGGCGGGATGGAAGGCTCCGTAGCCGATCGAGCCCAGCGTCTGGACGCTGAAGAAGAAGGCCTCAGCGAAGCTGGTCGTCTCGCCGGCCACCCCGGCGATGCCATGGGGATCAAGCCAGTAAAGGAGGGCGAACAGCAGGTTGAGCAGCAGATAGCCGGCGGCGATCAGCCCGAAGAAGCCGGGCCAGGGCACCGCCAGCATCAGGTGATTGGGGTGGCGCCAGTGCCGCAGCCAGTCGGAAGGATTCACCGCAGTGAAGACGCCCCCGTGCTTCAGCAGCCGCAGCGGAGGGGTCGAGAGGGGCTGCGGAACAGGCCGCTGGACTGGAGCCATCCGCCTGACCGTCGACTCCCGTGACTCTATCTGTTTATGCGTTTTTACACATTAAGCTATGTATGCGCCGCAACGGAACGGCTGGGGCCGGACCGAGGCTGGGAATGAGCGCGTAGGGGTGAAATGGGCGAATCCGGATCGGAGCACCACCGCCACCACCGGGTTCTGATCGTGGGTGGTGGTTCCGCCGGGGTCACCGTCGCCGCCCAGCTGTTGCGTGCCCGCCCCGGCCTCGATGTGGCGATCCTGGAGCCCTCGGCCCTTCACGAGTACCAGTCCGGCTGGATCCTGGCCGGCGTTGGGCTGCTCCCCTACGCCCAGACCCGGCGACCGGAGGCCGACGTGATCCCGGCCGGCGCCGTCTGGATTCAGGACAGCGCCGCCACCGTCGAGCCTGAGGCCCGACGGGTGCGCACCGCCACCGGTGAAACCCTGAGCTACGAGGTGCTGGTGATGGCCACGGGTCTCCAGCTCGACTGGAGCCGCATCAAGGGGCTGCCGGAGGCCCTCGGCCATCACGGCGTCATCAGCAACTACTCCCGCGCCCACATCGCCACCACTTGGAAGGCGATCCGCAACTTCCGCGGTGGAACGGCCCTGTTCACCCATCCCGCCACGGCGATCAAGTGCGGCGGCGCGCCGCAGAAGGTGATGTATCTGGCCGACGACATTTTCCAGGCCACCAGCGGCGTGGGCGTGAACACCCAGGTGATCTTCTGCAGCGCCCAGGCGCAGCTGTATCCAGTGGAGGCCTACAACGCCAGCGTGGAGCGCGTCGTGGCGCGCCGGGGGATCGAGACCCATCTGCTCCACAACCTGGTCGAGGTGCGCGGCGACGAGCGGGTGGCCGTGTTCGAGGTGCTGGCCGAGGGCCAGGAACCCCGCCGCAAGGAGATTCCCTACGACCTCCTGCATGTGGTGCCGCCGATGGCGGCGCCGGACGTGATCGCCGCCAGCCCCCTGGCGATCGCCGGGCCGGGGGGCTGGGTGGAGGTCGATCGATTCACCTGCCAGCACAAGCGCTACGGCGACGTGTTCGCCCTCGGGGACGTGAGTTCGCTGCCCACCGCCAAGAGCCTGGCGGCCGTGCG
>JBBQIH010000348.1:0-2754 GCA_038324725.1 Cyanobacteriota bacterium
GGCGGCCTGTTCAACTTCGTCTTCGCCGGCATCACCGGCATCATGCTGGCCAGCCTGGGATCGTTCCTGCTGGGGGTGTCGATCATCCCCTTCCTGCTCAACATGATCAGTTCCTGGGCCCGGGGTCCCAGGGCGCCTCACAATCCCTGGAACGCCATCGGCCTGGAGTGGCTGCTGCCATCACCACCGGCGGAAGACAACTTCGGCGAGCACGTCCCCACCGTGATCAGCCGACCCTATGGCTATGGCACCGGTGAGCCACTGGTGGAGCACCAAGCCGACATTGATCGAGCGCTGACCCTTCAGGAGGCCAACCGATGACCAGCACCCCTGCGTCCCAGCCCGAACAGACCGCGGGCCACGGCGAGGGCCAGCACGCCAACCACAACCTCACCGGCTTCATCATTTTTCTTTGCTCCGAAAGCGTCATCTTCCTGGCGTTCTTCAGTGGTTACGCCATCCTGCGCCTGGCCGCCCTCGACTGGCTACCCGCCGGTGTGGACAGCCTCGAATGGCGCCTGCCGCTGATCAACACGGTGGTGCTGGTGTCCAGCTCCCTGACGATGGTGGTGGCCGAGCATTTCAAGGGCAAGGGCAAGATCTGGTTGTTCCGGGGCTTCTGGCTGCTGACCATGGCCATGGGGGCCTATTTCCTCTATGGCCAGGCGGTGGAGTGGAGCGGCCTCAACTTCGGCTTCACCTCGGGCACGTTCGGCGGCACCTTCTATCTGCTCACCGGCTTCCATGGCCTGCATGTGCTGACCGGCATCCTGCTGATGGGCCTGATGCTGGCCAAGTCCTTCGTCCCCGGCAATTACGACGGCGGCGAACAAGGTGTCATCGCCACGTCCCTGTTCTGGCACTTCGTGGATGTGATCTGGATCATCCTGTTCGTGCTGCTCTATGTCTGGAGAGCCTGAACCATGATCATTGACGACAACCATTACGACGTGATTCTGATCGGCAGCGGTGCCGGTGGCGGAACACTCGCCGCGGCCCTCGCCGATGCGGGCCACACGGTGTTACTGCTGGAGCGCGGTGGCGTGATGCCCCAGGCCGACCAGAACGTGGCCGAAGTGAGTCTGTTCCGCAAGCAGCGCTACCACCCCGAGGAGAAATGGTTCGGCACCGACGGTGATCCCTTCTCCCCCCAGATGGTTCATGCCATCGGCGGCAACACCAAGATCTGGGGTGGCGTGCTCGAACGCATGCGCGAGCAGGAATTCATTGGCGTACCGCTCCAGGAGGGGCCCTCGCCGGACTGGGAACTGCGTTACGACGACCTGGCTCCCTGGTACGACCAGGCGGAAACGCTCTATCGCGTGCATGGCGTGGCCGGTGCCGATCCCACCGCCCCTGGGCGGACCAGCCCCTATCCCGCCGTGCCACGGCCGGTGGAGCCGTTTCTGGTGGAGTTGCGTGCCGCCCTGGAACGCCAAGGCCTGCATCCCTACGACCTACCCCTGAGCTGGTCCGACTCCGCCGTCGATCCCACCGGGGATGCCGAGCTGTTCGGCGTTGATCTGGTGCGCACCTGCAGCGGCGTCTCGATCAAGGAGCACGCCCGGGTGATGCAGTTGCACCTCAACCCGTCGGGCCAGGAAGTGCGCGGCGTCGAAGCGGAGATCGACCACCAGCGCTGGCTGTTCCGCGGCCACCAGGTGGTGCTGGCCGCCGGGGCCATCGGCACGCCGGAGATCCTGCTGCGCTCCGCCACCGATCACCATGCCCGCGGCCTGGCCAACGGCTCCGACCAGGTGGGCCGCAACCTGATGAAGCCCCAGCTCACCTCGATCCTGCAGCTGGCCGCCGCCCCCAACTCGGGCCGCTACGGCCGCGGCCATGGCCTCACCGACTTCTACTGGGGCGACAAGAACGTCGACTTTCCCCTCGGCTCGATCCAGAGCGGCGGCGGGGTTCTCCAGGACGCCCTGTTCGCCGAATCGCCGCCGGTGCTCTCCCTGGTGACCCGCTTGCTGCCGGATTTCGGCCTTGAGCAGCTGGCCGCCCGCTCGATCACCTGGTGGGCGATGAGCGCCGTACGGCCCGATCCCCACAACCGCGTCGCCCTGAGGGGCAACCTGCTGCAGATCCATTACACAGCCAACAACCGGGAGGCCCACGATCGCCTCGTTTACCGCTGGATCGACAGCCTCAAGGCCGTGGAGGCCGACCCCCTGACCCTGGTGGCCAAGGCCGCCCCCACCCACCCCCGCGGCGAGGCGCCCCTGCCGGTGATCGGCGGCGCCTGCGGCACCTGCCGCATGGGCTCGGATCCGGCCACCTCGGTGGTGGACCTGCAGGGCCGCAGCCACGAAGTGGCCAACCTCTGGATCGTCGATGCCAGCGTGCTGCCCTTCTGCCCGTCGGTGGGGGTGGGGCTCACGGTGATCGCCAACGCCCTGCGCATCGGCGCCGCCCTGAAGGCCGCCCTGTGACAGTCGCCGCCCCGGGCCGCGCCGCGATCGACGCCCTCACCCCGTCGGAAACCCGGCGCATGGCCGAGCGCGACCACGGCCTCGCCGCCTGGAGCCTGTGGGGCAGCTACCTGAGCGAGCGCCAGTGGGGCACCGTGCGCGAGGACTACTCCGCCGACGGGGACGCCTGGGCCTCCTTCCCCCACGACCATGCCCGCTCGCGCGTCTACCGCTGGGGTGAGGACGGCCTGCTGGGCCTCTGTGACGACCAGTGCCGCCTCTGCTTCTCGCTGGCCCTCTGGAACGGCGTTGATCCGATCCTCAAGGAACGGCCCTT
>JBBQIH010000349.1:0-2747 GCA_038324725.1 Cyanobacteriota bacterium
GGTTGCTGGCCCAGGGCTTCGCGCTGCTCTCCAGCGGTGGCACCGCGGCGGCCCTCGCGGCCGCCGGCCTGCCGGTCACCAAGGTGGCGGAGCACACCGGAGCCCCGGAAATCCTGGGCGGACGGGTCAAGACCCTCCATCCCCGCATCCACGGCGGCATCCTGGCCCGCCGCGATGACCCCGCCCACCAGGCCGACCTCGAGGCTCAGGGGATCGCCCCGATCGATCTGGTGGTGGTCAACCTCTATCCCTTCCGCGCCACCGTGGCGGACCCCGGCGTCAGCTGGGAGACCGCCATCGAGACCATCGACATCGGTGGACCGGCCATGGTCCGTGCCGCCGCCAAGAATCACGCGGATGTGGTGGTGCTCACCGATCCCGACCAGTACCCGGCCTTCCTGGACGCCCTGGCGGCCGGCCGGGTCGATGGGTCCCTGCGGCGCCGGCTGGCCCTGGCCGCCTTTGCCCACACCGCCAGCTACGACACTGCGATCGCGTCCTGGATCGAGGGCCGCCTGGCTGAAGGGCAGCCCGCCGCCGCGGAGGAGGCGCAGCCCCTGCGGCTGGAGTTGCCCCTGCGGCAGGTACTCCGCTATGGCGAGAACCCCCACCAGAGTGCCCGCTGGTGCGGGGAGGCCAACGTGGGCTGGGGGGCGGCCCGCCAGCTTCAGGGCAAGGAGCTCAGCTACAACAACCTGATCGACCTGGAAGCGGCCCTGACCACGGTGGCGGCCTTCGGGTACGGCCCCGGCGCCGAGCCGGCGGCGGTGGTGATCAAACACACCAACCCCTGCGGCGTCGCCCTCGGTGACGACTCCGCTGACGCCCTGCTGCGGGCCCTGGATGCGGATCGGGTCTCGGCCTTCGGGGGCATCGTCGCCCTCAACGGGGCCGTGGATCGGGCGGCCGCCGATCATTTGGCGGGGCTGTTCCTGGAATGCGTCGTGGCGCCGTCCTTCTCGGAGGAAGCCCGCCAGCGGCTGGCGGCCAAGGCCAACCTGCGCCTGCTGGAGCTCGATCCCGGGGCTGTGGCAGCGGCCGCCGGGCGCCTGCAGCTGCGCAGTGTGCTGGGGGGTGTGCTGGCCCAGCAGGCGGATGATGGCCCCGCCGATCCAGAGGCTTGGCAGGTGGTGAGCGATCGCCAGCCCAGCGAGCAGGAGTGGCGGGATCTGCGCTTCGCCTGGCAGGTGGTGCGCCACGTGCGCTCCAACGCCATCCTGGTGGCCCAGGGCGGCCGCACCCTTGGGGTCGGGGCCGGCCAGATGAACCGGGTGGGCTCGGCCCGGTTGGCCCTGGAGGCCGCCGGCGACGCCGCCCGGGGCGCGGTCCTGGCCAGCGACGGCTTCTTCCCGTTCGATGACACCGTGCTGCTGGCGGCACGGCACGGCATCACGGCGGTGATTCAGCCCGGCGGCAGCAAGCGTGACCCGGATTCGATCGCCGCCTGCAAGGCCAACGACATGGTGATGGTGATCACCGGTCGTCGTCATTTTCTGCACTGAGGCCGCTGGCAGTTGTAACTTCGTTGGATTCACAGCCGGCCCTGGCCCGGTGGAGTTCCCGCGCGTCATGGTTGCTGCCCTTCCCAGTTCCCTTGCCTTCGGCCTCAACTTCGTGCATCCGCTGCTGATGTGGGTGCTGCTGGGCCTGGCTGCCTATGCGATGTTCCTGGGCATCAAGGCCAAGAAGACCCGCACGGCCACGGCCGAGGACCGCAAGGAGCTGATCAAGGGCCAGTTCGCCAAACGCCATTATCTGTTCGGCAGTCTCGTTCTGGCCGTCCTGGTGCTGGGCTGCGTCGGTGGCCTGGCCGTCACCTACATCAACAACGGCAAGCTGTTCGTCGGTCCGCACCTGCTGGTGGGACTGGCCATGGCCTCCCTGATCGCCATAGCGGCGGCCCTGTCCCCCCTGATGCAGGCCGGCAACCTGATCGCCCGCAAGGTGCACGTGGGTCTCAACATGACCGTGATGACTCTGTTTCTCTGGCAGGCCGTCAGCGGCATGCAGATCGTCAACAAGATCCTCACAGCCCCGGCGGCCTGAGAAGTCTGAGTCCAGGCCGTCGCCGCAAGGACCAGGCCCTCAGAACTGGGCCCGGCGCCGCGGTGGGCAGGGGATGCCGTGGCTGGCATGGAAATCCTCCTGGACCTTCCAGGTGAGCCGCCGGGAGATCTGCCGCACGATCTGGCGCAGCAGATGGTCACCGCTGCTCTGGACCAGGTGGTCCGGGAGGATCGAGAGCATGCCGGGCAGACGTAGCCACACGGCCAGATCCAGCTGCCAGCGCACCAGGGTGTGCAGCATGACGCCATCCACCTCCTCGCTGGACACCTCGGCACCGCTGGCCTCATCGAGGCGCAGGGAGGCGGCGAATTCGACGTCGTAGAGCCCGCGCAGGGACTCGTCCACCTCGGGCATGGGCACGGTGAGGATGCGGTAGACCCCGGCGGCCTGGGGAAGCAGCTCGAGACCGATCGTCGGCTCGACCTCGAAGCCGAAATTGCCGAATCGGCCGAGGGTGAGCACGTAGCCCTGGCTGCCGATCGGTTCGACTGTCATCGGGGCAGCACAGCGGCGGAACCAGCCTTCATGACGGTCGAGGTAGGCGCCCACCACGGTGGCCGGGGCCCGCATCTCCATCAGATCGGCGAAGGCACTGGCGTAGCGACGCACGGACGGATCCGACCTCTCCCGCTAAAGGTTTAATAAGCATTGCTTAGATTTTAAAAACCTAAAAAAAGATA
>JBBQIH010000350.1:0-2743 GCA_038324725.1 Cyanobacteriota bacterium
CTGCCCCCAGACCCACCCCCACGGCGGCCCCGAGCAGGGGGTTGAGGAACAGCAGGCCCACGAGGGTGCCCCAGAAGCCACCGCCGAGGGCACCGGCTTTGGTGAGGTTGAGCGACTGGTGCAGGCGCACCTTGCCGTCCAGCTCCGCCTCCACCACCACGGCATCCTCCAGGGCGATCAGCTCCTCCTTCTGGATCTCCACCAGCTGGCGCCGGACCTGATCCGCCTCCGCCACGGTCGGGAACCCAACGATCACCAGGCTGCTCATGGCAGGCATGCTCTCGATTACCGAAGCCTTCCTAGCCCACTGCCGCCCAAAATGGCGGTGTCCCCCGCTCAGGAGCGTCGGCGGCTGGAGCGCGGCAGGGGCCGTCCTTCGACCGGTGGACTGGACGTCGGTTCCGGTGGGGCGGAGCGCTCGTCGGGCTCGGGCCGTTGCCAGCGGGGCAGGGTGAAACTGGCGTCATCGGGCCAGTCGCCGTCGTCGTCCGTTCCGGTGCCATGGCTGGGCCGGGGTTCTGGGTCCGGCGGCTTCGCAAGGGGCAGCCCCGGCCGGCCTCGCCGCGACACGGCCTCCAGCCCCTGACGGCGTGGGCGACCCGATGCGGTGGGCTGCGGCGGCGGCGGTGGCGGCGGCGCCTCAGGGGCGCTGCGCTCGGACTCCTGCCAGGGTTCACGCCAGTCGTCCCCATCATCGAGCAGCCAGTCGAGACGCCCTTCCACCCAGCGGCCGAACTCGTCCATGCGAGGCCGCAGCTGGGGCCGGCGCTCGGCACCCCGCGGCGCCGGACGGCCACCGGGCCGAGAACCCGCCACCCCCTCGACGAACTGGCGGCCCGCCGTCACCCAGCGGTCGACCCGCTGATCAAGGGGGTCGGCTCCAGCCCGTGGCCGCCGGGTCGGTTCACGCTCGCGCTCCGCGCGGTCACGAAATTCGAGTTCTCTGGGGTCGCGTTCTCGGCCGTAGCCCTGATCCGTTGCAGGCATCAAGAGATTTTAACGGCGCCGACCGGACAGCCAGTGCTCGCGCCCCATCCCCACCAGGGCGATGGTGAAACCACCCCATTCCAGGGTCCACAGAAACGTCGCCATCGGCCCCAACACCTGTGCCAGAACCTAGGCGGTGTTGGGTTCGAACACCAGCAGACAGCTCGCATCCCAGCGGCCGCCATGCAGACGCTCGCAACAGTGGCGGCAAGCCAGGCCCTGGCGACGGCGCTGGTAGGGCGTCCGGCTGTCGCAGCGTGGGCAGCGGGCGATCCAGCGGCTGGCGGCCACCGGCAGGGGGTAGCGGTGCCGCAGGCTCACCTGAAAGCCGGCCTGAGCCTGGTTGATCGCCGACATCCGGGCCCGGAACTGGGGGCCGTGCACCTCCTGCACCACCAGCACCCGGTCCACCCAGGCGTGGATCATCTCGTGGCAGAGGGTGCCCAGGGTGGCCTGCCGGGGCAACGGTTCCAGCAGGGGCCGGGAGAGGACGATCTCGCAGAGGTCACGCCCGTCGGCCAGACGCCCCCGCCTGTAGAAGCCGGCGGTACGGGTGAGGCGGCCGTCGCTCCAGCGCACGTCCACCAGCGGTCTGTCCCCGCGGGTGAGCTGGCCGTCGAAGTGCTCGCGATTGAGCCGGTGGAACAGGGGCAGCAGCGGTTCCAGGGGCATCGGCCCATTCTGGTGGGGTCGTCCGTCAGACTCTGCAACGCTGCGAACGGATGGGATCACCATGGACTGGGGACTGGCCCGCGACATCGGCACCAAGCTCCTGCTGGCGGGTGCCGGTGGCTTGCTTCTGTACTGGACCATCTCGGCGGTCCGGCTGGTGCTCAGCGCCCGGGGCATCAATCCGCTGATCAAGCAGTTCTTCACCCAGGTGGCCTCCGGCCAGGTGGATGGCGCCTACCTGCTCACCACCCGCAACTACCGCTCCCACGTCAACCGCCAGCAGTTCATCCGCTTCCTGGCCGGGCTGCAGCTCAACAAGTACCGCAACCTCAAGTCCGGCCGGCCCCGGCTGCAGGAGGGCCAGGTGATCCTGACGGTCAAGCTCAAGACCGACGGCAAGGAGGAACTGCCACTGGACTTCACCTTCGTGAAGGTGGAAGAGGCCTGGCGGGTGGATCGCATCACCCGGCTGGCGGCCGCCTGAGCCGTGGCCCAAGCCCGGGCAGAAGAACTGCGGCGCCTGCTCAACCGCGCCGCCCATGCCTACTACGTTCTCGATGCTCCGGTGATGGAGGATCCGGTCTATGACCGGCTCTACCGGGAACTGGTGGCCCTTGAGCAGGCTGATCCAGCGCTGATCCGGCCCGACAGCCCCACCCGCCGGGTGGGGGGAGCCCCAGCCGATGGCTTCACGAACGTGGCCCACAGGATTCCCCTGCTGAGCCTCGACAACGCCTTTTCCCACGATGAACTCGACGTCTGGTACGGCCGCCTGCTCAAGGTGCTCGACCGGGAACCCCTGGACGGCGCCCCTCCGCCGGCCCTGCCGATGGTGGGCGAACTCAAGATCGACGGCAACGCCCTGGCCCTGAGCTACGAGCACGGGGTGCTGGTGCGGGCCGCCACCCGGGGGGACGGGGAACGGGGGGAGGAGATCACCGCCAACGTGGGCACGATCCGCAGCGTGCCCCTGCGGCTGGAGCTGGAGCGGCCGCCGGCCTGGGTGGAGGTGCGCGGCGAGGCCTTCATCCCCGAGGCCACCTTCGCCGCCATCAACGCCGAGCGCACCGAACGGGGCGAGGCC
>JBBQIH010000351.1:0-2742 GCA_038324725.1 Cyanobacteriota bacterium
GCGGACTGCGGCATTGCTGTTTCAGATGCGACCGATGCGGCACGGGCGGCGGCAGACATTGTGTTGCTGACACCGGGACTGTCGGTGATCATTGATGCGATTAAGGAGAGCCGCCGCATTTTCCAGCGGATGAACAGCTACGCGATTTACCGCATTTCCGAGACGCAACGCGTGCTGTTGTTCATGACATTGTCGATCCTGGTTTTTAACTTTTACCCTGTCACAGCTGTCATGATCGTGATCCTGGCATTGCTCAACGATGGAGCAATCTTATCGATCGCCTATGACCGTGTTCATTACCGCGATCAGCCCGAGGCATGGAATATGCGCCTGGTGCTAGCCATCTCTACCGTGCTGGGCGTGATGGGATTGATCTCTGCGTTCGGATTATTTTATCTGGGCGAACGCGTTTTTCACCTCGACCGCGACCATATCCAAACCCTGATGTATTTAAAGCTCTCCATCGCTGGACATTTAACCATCTTCCTGACTCGCACACAAGGGCCCTTCTGGTCGATTCGTCCGGCACGGATCTTGTGGTTTGCCGTTCTCGGTACGCAAGCCCTAGCAACGGTGATCGCCGTGTATGGAATCTTGATGCCACCCCTCGGCTGGGGATGGGCCCTGTTCGTTTGGGTCTATGCACTGGCGTGGTTTCTGGTCAATGACCGCGTCAAATTGCTCGCCTATGGGATTTTTCTCCCCCGGCGTTCGCGACAAAGCAAAGCGATAAGCATGGCTTGATGATGGCCAGGTTTGCGTCTCGGCAATCCTCAGCCCCGCGAATGATCCCCGCCGGAGGGGCCTGCTGGCGAGAACAGCACGGGACAGCCTGTGGTTTGGAAGATCAGGACCCCCGAAAGGCCTTGAGCCATTCCCGTAACTGCTCCGCCGCCACCTCACACGCCAATCTGCTGCAGAGCCAGGCCGACGGTGAAGATCACGATCGACACCTTGATTGCACTGCAGCAGGTTTCAGCAGTCAATGCACGATGATCCGTGGCTTGTGGGGCTCTCTACATCAAGCGGCGCCTTGGGCTGGGCGCGGAGGCGAAAAAGCCGCTTAGAGCCTGATGGATAGGCTATATAAGCAGCAGCTGGAGATGTGGGCCACAAAGCGATTCAGCCTGGCACATTGGTTGGCCAACCTGTATCAGACTCATAGCTGCCCGATCAGGAGAGACAAGACGTGGGCGGCGCAAAGCTCAGTGTGTCCATCGCTAACGGCTTTGCGTTTCTCCATCGCATCAGCTTGGAAGCCTGCAACGCGTCGGCCGATCCAATCCCTCACTTCACTTCTGTCAGCGCAACAATTCCCGTTTGTCTGGCATGCCATTGGGGCGTTCGAAGCAAGTCCCCATCGAGAGAGGAGCGCAACGAGCTGGAGGGTGCCTTGGGGACCGATGAGCGGAGATACGCTTGAGCGGGTCATGGCAAAACTGCTGGAGAGATCGGCACCCGTGATCTCAATAGCCTTCCTGGTGATGAATGCAGAGAAGATCCTGAGGCTGCTCCGCCGCTTCTTTGTACTTCTTTCGATGCTCCTCTGCCTGGCTGTCCACTCGACAAGAGCTGCCAATCCGGGAGTCAAGTCCACTGGATGGGGATCGCCTGCGGTCATGGCGGCATAGCTCATGGATTTTGCCCTTGTCAGGAGTGTGGCAGACGCCTTGGGCGGTCTTCAGGAAGCCTTGAATGACGGCTTGGCCCTACAGATCAGGAGTACAGATCGGCAAGATCCTCTGAACGCTAAGGCGATGCCGATCGCGCCACGCAGGGACGCGAGCGTCTGATCTTCCCAGGCGCAGAAAGCATGGCGGTTGAGGTTGGGGATCAGTGCCGAGCGGCCCAGATCGAACCCTGCCCGGAACGCAGTGAAATGCCACCAATCAAAGCGATTGGGCCTGGGATAGAGGAACACCGAGCAGAGCTTGAAGATGGCGAGGTGCAGCCCGTTGGTGCTCTGTGAGGTGGGGGCCCAGCAGGGCCAGAAGGTGTTGCGCATCGGTGCGATCCCCGACCAGATGCCCGAGATGTTCAACCGGCTCTACCCGCTGGTGGCCAATGAACTCAGCCGTCAGCTGGGCGTGAAGGTCACCTACGTGCCGGTGGTGGATTACGCCGCCGCCGTCACCGCTTTCCGCACCGGTGGCCTGGATCTGGCCTGGTTCGGCAGTCTCACGGGGGTGCAGGCGCGCTTGCAGAAGCCCGGCGCCCAGGTGATCGCCCAGCGCGACATCGACGCGTCGTTTCAAATCGTCTTCATCGCCAACACCAGCAGCGGCCTCAAGCCGATCACCAACGTCAAGGGGCTGAGGGAACTGAAGGGCAAGCGTTTCACCTTCGGCTCGGAGAGCTCCACCTCCGGCCGCCTGATGCCCCAGTTGTACCTGAATCAGGCCGGGCTCAAACTCAGCGACTTCGCCGGCGGTGCCCCCGGCTTCAGCAGCAGCCATGACGCCATCATCGCCCTGGTGCAGAGCGGCGCTTACCAGGCCGGCGCTGTCAGCGAAGAGGTCTGGCGCAGCAGCCTCAGCGAGGGCAAGGCCAGCCGCGCCAAGGTGCTGCAGATCTGGAAAACCCCCGGCTATCCCAACTACCACTGGCTCGCCCAGCCCGATCTCGACAAGCGCTTCGGCAAGGGCTTCACCGCCCGGATGAAGACGGCGATCCTCAGCTGGCGCTCCACCAATCCCAAGCAGAAGGAGGTCCTGGCGTTGTTCGGCGCCCAGCGGTTCATCC
>JBBQIH010000352.1:0-2735 GCA_038324725.1 Cyanobacteriota bacterium
GGTGCCCTGGCCGTCGATCGGGGCCGCTATAGCGCCGCCCTCACGGCCGCACTCGAGGCGCATCCCCTGGTGACGGTCGAGCGGCGCGAGCAGTTGGCGCTGCCGGATCCGGAAGAGATCGCCGTGCTGGCCACCGGGCCCCTCACCGGCGCTGAGCTGGCCGACGACCTGCTGCGCTTCACCGGGCGGGAGTCCTGCCATTTTTTTGATGCCGCCAGCCCGATCGTGGAGGGGGAGGGTATCGACCTGTCGGTGGCCTTCCGGGCCAGCCGCTACGACAAGGGCGACGCCGACTACATCAACTGCCCCATGGACCGGGAGCATTACCTCGCCTTCCGCACCGCCCTGCTGGAGGCCGAAAAGGCGGAGCTGAAGGATTTCGAGCAGGAGAGCGCCACCTTCTTCGAGGGCTGCCTGCCGATCGAGGAGCTGGCCCGCCGCGGCGAGGACACCATGCGCTACGGCCCGCTCAAGCCGATCGGCCTCTGGGATCCGCGCTGGGGCGACCTGCACGACCGCGACGTGCGCCGCGCCAAGCGGGCCCATGCGGTGGTGCAGCTGCGCCAGGAGGACCGGGACGGCCAGCTCTGGAACCTGGTGGGCTTCCAGACCAACCTCAAATGGGGCGAGCAGCAGCGGGTGCTGCGGATGATCCCCGGCCTGGAGACCGCCTCCTTCGTGCGCTTCGGGGTGATGCACCGCAACACCTTCCTGGAGTCCCCCGAGCTGCTGCAACCCACCCTGCAGTTCCGCCAGCGCCCCAGCCTGCTGGCCGCCGGCCAGATCACCGGCACCGAGGGCTATGCGGCTGCAGTGGCCGGTGGCTGGCTGGCCGGCACCAACGCCGTCCGCCTGGTGCGGGGGCTGGCGCCCCTGAGCCTGCCGGCCACCACCATGGCCGGCGCCCTGCTCGCCTTCATCAGCGATGCCGAGCGCAGCCACGGCGCCCGCAAGGGGGGCTTCCAGCCCATGCCCCCCAGCTTCGGCCTGATGCCGGAGCTGCCTGAGCGCATCCGCGACAAACGCCGCCGCTATGGGGCCTATCGCGACCGGGCCCTGGGGACTCTGGCCGTCTGGGAGAGCGAGCGCCAGGCAGGGAGGCACGCCGCTTTGCCTGTAGCCGCAGCCGGCTGAGGGTCTCCGCTTCCTAGGGTCAGGCCGCTCCCGTTTGCCTGGTTCCGGTGACCGTCACGGCCCGTTCGTCCGCCGCCGCCCCCCTGACCGCGGCCGATGGCCGCCCCTGGGACGTGGTCGTGATCGGCTCGGGCATTGGCGGGCTGGTGACCGCCAGCCAGCTGGCGGCCAAGGGGGCGAGCGTGCTGGTGCTGGAGCGTTACCTGATCCCCGGTGGCAGCGGCGGCAGCTTCCGCCGCGAGGGCTACACCTTTGACGTCGGCGCCTCGATGATCTTCGGCTTCGGCGAGAAGGGCCACACCAACCTGCTCACCCGGGCCCTGGCGGACGTGGGCGAGCACTGCGACACGATTCCCGACCCCGCCCAGCTGGCCTACCACCTGCCCGGCGGCCTCGAGGTGGCGGTGGATCGCGACTACGAACGCTTCCTGGCCGATCTTATCGCCCTGTTTCCCCATGAGGCGGTGGGCATCCGCCGCTTCTATGACACCTGCTGGCAGGTGTTCCGCTGCCTCGACGCCATGCCCCTGCTCTCGCTGGAGGACCCCGCCTACCTGGCCAAGGTGTTTTTCCGGGCGCCCCTGGCCTGCCTGGGGCTGGCCCGCTGGCTGCCGGTGAACGTGGGGGCCGTGGCCCGCGCCCACATCAGCGATCCGGATCTGCTCAAGTTCATCGACATGGAGTGCTTCTGCTGGTCGGTGATGCCAGCCGATCGCACGCCGATGATCAATGCCGGCATGGTGTTCTCCGATCGCCACGCCGGCGGCGTCAACTACCCCCGCGGCGGCGTCGGGGTGGTCGCCGAGAAGCTGGTGGCGGGCCTGCAGAAGCACGGCGGCGAGATTCTCTACCGGGCGCGGGTGGTGACGGTGCTGCTGGAGGGCGAGGGGGCGCAGGCGCGGGCCGTGGGCGTGAAGCTGGCCAGCGGCGAGGAGATCCGCGCCCGCCGGGTCGTGAGCAATGCCACCCGCTGGGACACCTTCGGCTCCCTGGTGGACGAGGACCACACCCCGGCGGCCGAGCGCACCTGGCGGCGGCGCTACCGTCCTTCCTCCTCCTTCCTCTCCCTGCACCTGGGGGTGAAGGCGGAGGCGATCCCCCCCGGCAGCCATGTCCATCACCTGCTGCTGGAGCGCTGGGAGGAGATGGAGGCCGAGCAGGGGGTGATCTTCGTTTCGATCCCCACCCTGCTGGATCCCTCCCTGGCCCCGGCCGGCCACCACATCGTGCACACCTTCACCCCCTCGGAGATGGGCGCCTGGCAGGGGCTGGCCCCGGCGGCCTACAGGGCCGCCAAGGAGGCCGCCGCCTCCCGGCTGATCCACCGGCTGGAAGCGATCCTGCCGGGCCTGGAGGGGGCCATCACCCACCGGGAGATCGGCACCCCCCGCAGCCATCGCCGCTTCCTGGGCCGCCACGGCGGCAGCTACGGACCGGTGCCCGCCCTGCGGCTGCCCGGCCTGCTGCCGATGCCCTTCAACCGCACCGCCATTGCAGATCTCTACTGCGTCGGCGATGCCTGCTTCCCCGGCCAGGGGCTGAATGCGGTGGCCTTCAGCGGCTTCGCCTGCGCCCACCGCATCGGCGCCGACCTGGGTCTC
>JBBQIH010000353.1:0-2724 GCA_038324725.1 Cyanobacteriota bacterium
CAGGCCTGGGGACATCGCTACTTGCTGGTCTGCCGCTGGGGAGCCGCCAACCCATTGCGGATCTCCGCCTGGGGGCGGCGAAGGGGAACCGGGGACTGGCTCCGACTTTGTGAACCCATCCCCCTGCCCTGCTTCCGGGCGCGCTTCCTGAGCGATCAGGAGACGACCAGGGCCACGCCCAGTCCGACCACCATCAAGGCGATGGCCCCCACGGCCCAGTAGGCATGGTTCTGGGCGTCCGCCCTGGTCTCGCCGATCACCATCGTGCCTTCGTCGGCGTAGAGGTTGTCGTGGTTGTCGAGGTCGTGGGTGTGCATGGGGCCTCCATCAAGCTCGTGGGACCCTTCAACCGTAGGGGCGGACAGCGGCCTGGTCTGCCGGCGCGACGAACCGACATCCCCCCTCCATGGACGGGGACCCGGCAGCGACCAATAATGCCTGTGTCTGCAGATGCCCGTGCCACCCTGGCTCCTGATCCTGATCACCATTCTGGTGGTGACTCTGGTCATCAATCCATCGGAGCGGGACTTCTCCTGGTATCGGACCCTCAAGCGGCCGGGCTGGATCAGCATGCAGCCATGGATCCCGGCCGCCTGGTTCCTGATCAGCGTCAGCTTTTACTTCTCGGCGCTTTCCTTCTGGCTCAAGAGCGGCGATTGGTTCTGGATGGGCGCCTATGAGGTTCTGCTGGTGTTGCTGCGCATCGATCATCTGGTGATCTGCCGCCTGCGGAACCTGGTCGCCGGTCTTCCCTTCTGGCTGCTGAGCTGGATGGTCGCCTTGGTCCTGGCCCTGATCGTGCGTCCCACTTCGCCCCTGGCGGCGGGGTTGCTTGTTCCTGTGCTGGTGTGGACCCCGGTGGAAGCCATCGTCACCCTGCAGATGATTGGATTGAACCGCAAGGAGCAACGGAGTGTCCGTGGACCCCATGATCGCGGCCCTGCTCGATCCCGGCGCCTATGACCATCCGGTCGAACGGGTCGACTGCCTGGAAACCCACATTTCCTGGATCCTGCTCACCGGCACCGTCGCCTACAAGATCAAGAAGCCGGTGAATCTGGGCTTCGTCGATTTCTCGACGCCGGAACGGCGCCACTGGTTCTGCCAGGAAGAGCTCAGGCTCAACCGGCGCGTGGCTCCAGACCTTTACCTGGGGCTCAGTCCCATCCATGGCCCGCCCGAGCGGGCGACCTTCCGAGGCTCCGGTCCATCCCTCGAGTGGGCGGTGCGCATGCGCCAGTTTCCCCAGAGCGCCCTGCTGGGCGCCGTGCTCGAACGTCACGGTCTCAGCGACGCCCAGCTTGAGGGGCTGGCGGATGACCTGGCGGCGTTCCATGCCGCGGCCGCGGTGGCCGGCCCCGACGATCCCTATGGCGCACCAGAGCTGGTGAAGGCGCCGGCCGTGGCCAATCTGGAGGTGCTGCAGGCCTGCGGCCTGGTCCCCGAACCGGACGTCGCCGCCCTGCGGCAATGGACTGACGGCCAGTTCGAGCAGCTGCGACCCTGCTTCGCCGGGCGCCGAAGCCAGGGCCGCATCCGCGAGTGCCACGGGGATCTGCACCTGGGCAACATGCTGCTGGAAGCAGGGCGCCTCAGGGTCTTCGACTGCCTGGAGTTCAGTCCGGAGTTGCGCTGGATCGACGTGATCAGCGACCTGGCCTTCCTGGTGATGGATCTGGAGCACCGCAACCGAGCGGACCTCGGGGCGGTGCTGCTCAACCGCTGGCTGGGTCACTGCGGCGACTACGCGGGCCTGCTCACCTGGAACTGGTATCGGGTGTACCGATCGCTGGTGCGGGCCAAGGTCTGCGCCCTGCGCCTGGGCCAGCAGAGCCTCGACGCCCATGCATCGCTTCTGCTGCAACAGGACCTGGAGCGCTATCTGCTTGGCGCCAGCCGTGCCTCCGCCACCCCTGCCCCCGCCCTGGTGATCACCCACGGGGTATCAGGCAGCGGCAAAAGCCACCGGGCTCGCCAGCTCTGCCAGCGACAGGGCTGGATCCAGCTGCGTTCCGACGTGGAGCGCAAGCGCCTCTTCGGCACCTGGGGACAAGGGCCAGCCCCACCGCTCCAGGGGGACCCTTACCGGCCGGAGGTGAGCGCCATGCTCTACGACCAGCATCTGCCTGAGCAGGCGGACCGGATTCTCGCGGCGGGGCTGTCGGTGGTGGTGGATGCCACCTTCCTGCGTCGCGATCAGCGGCAGCGGATGGAGGCTCTGGCCCGCCAGCGCCGTGTCCCGTTCCTGATCCTGGCCTGTGTCAGCTCCCAGGAGCAGGCCCACCAGCGCCTCATGGAACGACAGGCCCGTCGTGGCGACCCCTCCGATGCCGACGGGGCCGTTCTGGCGTCTCAGTTCAGGGCCATGGAGCCGCTTGAAGGGCGCGAATGGGCCCATGGCCTGGAGGTGGCGGCGCTAACGACGCCCCAGAACCTCATCGCCGCCGTGGCGGAACGGTTGGCAGGGCCGGGTCAGGCCCCGCCCTGAGGCCTAGAACCACTCGGCGATGGAGGCTTCGCGGCTGTTGACGTTGGCTTCCAGTGTCGAGCGGCGGAACTCCATCGTGATGCTGCGCTTCTGCTCCCCATCGGCGGCGAGGGCCTCGATCGGATAGAGCTGCTGGCCATCGCGGAAGGGCACCTGCACCCGGAAGGTGCCATCGGCCGACAGGGGCACCTCCTCACCGCCGATGCTGAGGCGGGCGGCCGGATCGGTGGCGCCAT
>JBBQIH010000354.1:0-2721 GCA_038324725.1 Cyanobacteriota bacterium
GGTGACGCCGATGCCAAGCAGGGTGGAGCCTCCCATCAGCAGCCACAGGGGCAGGCCGGACGGATCGCCGGGCAGCAGCACGGCCGATACCAGGCAGAGCACCGCCAGGGAGATGTTGACGCCGTGGCGCAGGCGGCTCTGGGTCCAGCCGGGGGTGTCCAGCCAGCCCTGAAGCTTGGCCATGGCCACGATCGAGCCACTGAAGGTGATGGCGCCGACGAACACCGACACGGCGATCGACACCAGGGAGACGATGTCGGCGTCCTGCGCCGCGAACAGGGCCACGCCCATGGCCACCAGCAGGGAGGCCATGCCGCCGCAGCCGTTGAACAGCGCCACCGTTTCCGGCATGGCGGTCATCGGCACACGGCGGGCGGTGATCAGGCCCGCCAGCCCACCGGCGGCGCTGCCGGCGGCGATCCACAGCCAGGCGATCGGATCGGGCCGGATCTGAATCAGCAGCCCCACCACGGCCAGTCCCATGGCCAGGGCGGCCAGACCGTTGGCCCCACGGGCGGAACTCACCTTGGAGAGGCCCTTGATGCCAAGGGCCAGCAGCAGCACGGCCGCCAGATCAATGGCGGCGGCAAAAGCATCCATGGAAACTGTCATCGGCTATCGCCCTTGCGGCGGAACATGGCGAGCATGCGATCGGTGACGAGGAAGCCGCCGATCACGTTGTAGAGGGCGAAGCCCAGGGACAGGGCTCCGATCACCAGTAGGGCCGTGTTGTCTCCGGCCTGCTGGATGAGGGTGAGGGACGCCAGCACGGTGATGCCGCTGATGGCGTTGGCCCCCGACATCAGCGGGGTGTGCAGGGTGGGGGGGACCTTGCCGATCAATTCCAGACCCAGCAGGCTGCCCAGCAGGAGCACCCAGAGGGACTGCGTCAGAACGCTCATGAACGGGCTCCGATGGGGGTCAGGCCGGCGGGCACGACGATGTCGTCGCGGCGGCAGGCACCGGCGTGGGTGAGCAGACAGCCATCCAGGATCGGATCCTCCGGATCCAGCTGGAAGCCGTCCTCGCCCAGCACGTGTTCCACCACGGTGGCGATGTTGCGGGCGTAGAGGGCGCTGGCGTGGTTGGGCACGGTGCTGGGCAGGGTGTCGGCCCCGATCAGCAGCACGCCCCGGCGCTCCACTGTGGCCCCGGGGATCGTGCCGAAGCAGTTGCCACCCTGGGCCACGGCCAGGTCCACCACCACCGCACCGGGACGCATGCCGTCAAGCATCTCCTCACTGATCAGGCGGGGAGCCGGCCGGCCGGGCACCAGGGCGGTGCAGATCACCATGTCGGCCAGGGCCAGCTGGTCGGCCAGCTGCTGGCGTTGGGCCGCCAGGAAGGCCTCACTGGCCTGGCGGGCGTAGCCCCCCACCTCGGCCGGGGCCTCCTCCAGTTGGGGCGGGTCGATGAAACGGCCCCCGAGGGACTCCACCTGCTCCTTCACCGCCGGCCGCACATCCGAGACGTACACCACCCCGCCCAGACGACGGGCGGTGGCCAGGGCCTGCAGTCCGGCAACGCCAGCCCCCAGGATCAGCACCCGGGAGGGCTGGATCGTGCCCGCCGCGGTCATCAGCATCGGCACGTAGCGATCGAGGGCCGCCGCCGCCAGCAGCACCGCCTTGTAGCCGGCGATGTTGGCCTGCGACGACAGCACATCCATCGACTGGGCCCGGGTGATCCGCGGCAGCAGCTCGAGGGCGATGGCGGAGGCCCGCCGCTCGTTGAGGGCCTGGACAAGGGCGGTGGCGCCGTAGGGGGCCAGCAGACCCACCAGCAGGGATCCATCGCGCAGGTGGCCCAGTTCCTCGGTCCGGGGGGGTTGCACACAGAGCACCCCATCCGCCGCGCCCCAGGCCCCGGCCTCCCCGTCCCACAGCTCGGCGCCCACGGCGGCGTAGTCGTCATCGAGGAAGCCGGCCGACTGGCCCGCCCCCCGCTGCACCTGCAGGGTCGCCCCCTTGGCCACCAGCCGTCGCACCGTTTCGGGGGTCGCGGCGACCCTCCGCTCACCGGGAGCCGTCTCCCTGGGAATCAGCAATTTGACCAACGCGGGGCCACACACAGTTCTTCTGCGATAGACAGACCCGCCGTTGACGGCAAGCACCCAGACGCCAATGTGCGGACACGCCCACCGGACGCGACCGCCGCTTGCGGCAGCCCCCTGGCCAGCCCAGCAGAATCAGCCCATGGCGCCACCGTCCTTCGATCTGGGTCTGCGCCGCGAGGCCGCTGCGTCTGGGGTCCCCGGCGCCCCCCGCGGCCCGGAGCCCCGGGCCTGGCAACGGCGCCTGATTCAGTTGCTGCGGGCCCGGCTGGTCGCGGCGAACCCCGGGGGCCAGGACGTGCTGCTGCACGCCGGTCCCGGCGCCGGCAAGACCCTGGGGGCCCTGCTCGCCTTCCAGCAGCTGCAACGGGAAGGACGGCTGGATCGGTTCGTGGTTTTTTGCCACCGCAGCGCCATCGCGCGCCAGTGGATCAGCGCCGCCACCCGCCTCGGCCTGGTCCTGAAGGAGTGGGACACCCCAGGGGGAGCACCCAGCTCGCCGCCCGGCCAGGGCCTGCTGCTCAGCTACCAGGCGGCCGCCCTGCACCGGCTGCGCCTGGAGCGGGAGCTGGGCCGCCATCTCCAGGGCAGGCGCTGGCTGGCGATCGCCGACGAAGTGCACCACCTGGGCCTCGATCCCCTCGAACCGGAGGCCACGGCGTGGGGGC
>JBBQIH010000355.1:0-2713 GCA_038324725.1 Cyanobacteriota bacterium
CGTGTTGCTGCCCACATAGGTGAGGGTGGCCTGCGTCAGGCGCCACTGGGCGGCAGCGGCGGCACTCTGCTGGCGGCTGGCCTGCCAGGCCGCCCGGGCGGCTGACAGCCGTTGCGGCAGATCGACTGGATCCAGCTGACCGAGCAGCTGCCCCTGCTGCACCCGGTCGCCGGTGCCGACCGCCAGGGAAACCAGACGGGCCGACAGCACACTGCTGAGCTGGTGGGTGCGGCGTGCCTCCACCCGGCCGATGCCCACCAGGCCCGGTTGCATCTGCAAGCGCTCGGGCCGGGCCACCTCAAGCACCACCGGGGCCAGGGGCCCGACCCGCTGGCTGAGCACCACCACCAGCACGGCACCGCCGGCCAGGGCCAGCCACCAGGGACGGCGGTGTCGTGCCGCGGGGCGTTGTGGCGTCATGGGCCCTTGACCAAGTCTGGAAGCAGCAGCGGCAGGACGGCATCGAGCTGACGCGGCAGCGGCGTCAGATCCCCGGCCAGGAGTCCCTGCAACACGAGGCCCTGGAGCTGGGCCAGCAGGACATTGGCCAGCAGCTCGGGGTCCGGCAATGGCTTCAGCCGTTGGGCCAGCAGGGCACGGAAACGCGCCAGGAAGCGTTCCACCGCTGCCCGAGCCTCGCTGGGATTCGGATTCTGCAGCTCATGCAGCAACAGACGCGCCACGCCCGGCCGCTCACTCACCAACGCGGCATGGCTGCGCAACAACGCCGCCACCAGGGAGCAGGACGGACCGTTCACCCGAGGCCAGCGCTGGTTCAGCGCCTCGATCCGCTGCCAGCTGAGGCTGGTGATGTGCTCCATCGCCGCTTGCCAGAGGGCCACTTTGGTAGGGAAATGGCGAAACAGGGCAGGCTGGGTCACCCCCATCCGCTCGGCGATGTCGGCGGTGCGAATGCTGCTGGGCGCCCGCTCCCAGGCCAGCGCCAGCAGGGCCTCAATGGCCTGCTGGCGGCGCTGGTCGGCGGGGACAGCGACGGCGCGGGGCAAGTAAGTGAGTGCTAACTCACTCTGTTCTACACGGCCCGGCGGCCGTGGCCAGCACAAAATGGGTGTGGCGGGTCCCTTCCATCGGTCTGCCACCTCACCATGGTCCACCCTGTTGCCATCGACGGCCTGGACGCCACGGCGGCGCGACGACGCCTTTGGCTCGCGGCACTGCACCAGTTGGCCTTGGCCGACGGCGATTTCTCTCCCGCCGAGGAACGGCTGCTGGCGGAGCAGCTGTCCCTGGACCTCCCCGGACTGGGCCTTGACGACCTGAACCATCCCGGCGACGGGGCCCTGATCCACCGCTTCGGGGTCGGCACACCCACCGCGGAGGAGTTCCTGCGCTCTGCTGTGCTGGTGGCCCTGGCCGATGGCCATCTCAGCGCCATCGAATGCGAATGGCTGCAGCACTGGAGTGAGCTGCTTCAGGTCGGCCAGACCTTGATCGAAGACCTCCTCAAGGTCCCGACGAGCCGCGACGGCAGCAGCGACGTCCGCTGCGACACCCATCAGAACCCAGGCCATCTCGATGCGTTGCGGCACTGGATGGATGGCCTCGATCCTTCCGATCCGGAGGTCGCCCGTTTCCTGGTGCGGCTGATCCCCGTCCAGTGTCCCTTCGAGCGCGACGTCAAGCTGTTCGGCTGGAAGCTGGTGCACATCCCGCCGATGTGCAAGATCAATCCGCTTTGCGACCAGCTGGTCGCGCTGCGGTTCCGTTGCCTCTGCCGGCTGGAGGAAGGCGGAGAAACTTCGTTGCCAAACTGAAAGAACTTCGCTTGGCCAGAAACGCCGCTATCGGTTCAAGTCGTGCACGATGCGGCGACCTTCAGGACACGAAGCGTCCATACATCCAGCGCACGAAGCCCCCCAGTACGGGCACTGGAGCAGAGGTGGGACCAACGAAATCGAAGTAGTCACGGTGATCGACGATCTTGCCGTCGACGCCGAAGCGAAGGCGAGTGGTGCCGGGATAGACGAATTCGATTCCCTTGATCTTCAGGCCCAGGGTCCATTCCACGAAAGCTGTTTCGCCGGTGATCGCCACGGCGGCAGGCTCCAGGAACACGTCGTCGCAGCGACGCATCAGTCCTTCCTGGGCACCGATGTAGGCATCGAGACCGTGCCTCTCCTGGGTGGGGTCCTGGAAATGGACGTCCTCGTCATAGACGGCCCGCCACTGCTGGGCCGTGGGACCGGGTGCGCCGTAGGGCTTGGTGAACAGGGCCCTGAGCGAATCCTCTGCCAGCGGTGGCTGCATCAAGTTATTCATGGCCTCAGGCTGTTGCAACCTGTTGACGCTTCACAACCAAGACGGCAGCTCCAAGGGCAATGAGGCCAAGGCTGCCCGCGGCGGCCAGAAAGACGGCGGTTTGCAGAGCCAGAAGGAACAGGCCCAGGGCTGATGCTGCCTTGATCTGAACCCTGGCCTTGATCAGCAGGGTGAGGAGCAGGAACACCGTGACCTGCAAACCAGCGACCTTCGCAGCCGTGAGGGGACAGAAAGGGGAAGGAAGCAGCATCAAGACAGAGCGATCAGAAGCAGAATGGCAGGAATTGGGTGCGGCAGGCGGCATAGCCGTCGGCCAGGGCGCCAAGGCCGATCTGATGGGCAATGCCGGAACCGGTGATGGCTTCGGTGAGGACGCCGATCAGGAGGCCGAGCATGGCGGCGCGGCCATTGAAAAGCTCAACACGCTTGAGCT
>JBBQIH010000356.1:0-2678 GCA_038324725.1 Cyanobacteriota bacterium
GGGGCGTGGTGCCCAGAACCTCGCTGAAAGCCAGCTCAGCACCCTGGGCGCCAACGTGCTGTTCGTGGTCCCAGGCAACAACGACACCCGGCGGCAAGGGATCGAGATGCCCCGCACCCTGGTGCTGGAGGACGCCAAGGCCATCGCTGAGCAGGTGCCGAGTGTGCGCCGGGTCGCGCCCCAGATCACCCTGAATGAAGTGGCCCAGGCCGGCGGCTTCAGCTCCTCGGTTTCTGTGTCGGGGGTGACCCCCGAGTTCCTGCCGGTGCGCAGTTTCGAGGTCGCCAGGGGCCGCTTCATCGACGAGCGCGACGTGAAGGGGGCCCGCAACGTGGTGGTGATCGGTCCGGACCTGCAGCAGAAGCTGATGCCAACCGGGGAAGCCCTGGGGCGCCAGCTGCGCATCCGCGACAAATCATTTGAGGTCATCGGCGTGCTGGCACCGAAGGGGGCCGTGTTCGGCTCCAACCAGGACGAGAACGCCTACATCCCCCTCACCACCATGGTGAGCCAGCTGAGTGGGCGGGATCCAACGTTTGGCATCAGCCTCACGTTCATCAGCGTCGAGGCCCGCGACGAAGCCAGCACCGGAGCGGCCGCTTTCCAGATCACCAACCTGCTGCGTCAGCGCCACCGGCTGCTGCGGGAGGACGACTTCGCCGTGCGCTCCCAGAAGGATGCCCTCACCATCGTCGGCACGATCACCGGCGGCCTCACCCTGATGCTGGGGGCCATCGGTGCGGTGTCCCTGCTGGTGGGAGGGATCGGCATCATGAACATCATGCTGGTGTCGGTGAGCGAACGCACCGAGGAGATCGGCCTGCGCAAGGCCCTCGGCGCCCGCAGCAGCGACGTGCTGCTGCAGTTCCTGGTGGAGTCGCTGGTGCTCGCCAGCCTCGGTGGCGTCATCGGCAGTGCCCTCGGGCTCGGAACGGTGGCCCTGGTTGGGGGCCTTACCCCGCTGCCCGCCACGATCGAGGCCAGCACGGTGCTGCTGACGGTGGGTCTGTCGGGTTCGATCGGCCTGTTCTTCGGGGTGGTGCCGGCGCGGCGGGCGGCACGGCTGGATCCGATCGCGGCCCTGAGGAGCCTTTGATCACCCAGCACTCCCGGCTGAGCCTGGAAAACCCTTCAATAACAGAAGAAAGTCTTAAGACTGGCAATCCGTCGCCTTCGTCACCGAATCCCCACAGCCGGACTGTCTTGATGGTAGGAAAGCCGCCGTACGAAGGTGTTGGAACAGTTGGCCAGGACAGAACAGGTGGATTGCGGCTACCGGAATGGATCCGATCGCATGATCATCCTGCGCTGCATCGGGCCGGAACAGTTCTTCCTTGAGCGGGTCGTCTTTCCTTTTGAACTCCTGACCTTTCGCTGTCCGGCCGGGAGCGAAGTCGAGATCTGGACCCATGGTCTCGGTGGCCCCGAGCTGCTCGAGTCCATTGAGACCCGCGAGTTGATCATGGAATCCGCCCCCGTCCCCGACGTTGCCGTGGGTGGCATCGAGGCCAACCCTTGGCTGCAGGCCAGCTGAGCAGGGCCGAAGCCAGCCGACGAAGACGTCAAGCTTGACGCCGGACGGCTCCCAAAGCCGGACCCCCCGCTCTTAAGGTTGTTCAAAAGCTTCACAACCATGAATCAGCGCTGGCGTGTCCTTGCCCTGTGGCTGTTGCCGGTCGCCGTGGCCCTGTTCCTTGGCTGGCAGTTGCTGAGTTCAGGAGGACGGTTGGCGCCCGGGCCCACCGGTGACACCACCGCTCCCCGCAACGCCGCGGTGGCCCGGATGAGCTATGGCCGCTTCCTCGATTACGTCGAAGCGGGCCGGGTCACGGCGGTCGACATCTACGACGGTGGCCGCACGGCCGTGATCGAGGCAGTGGATCCCGACCTCGATAACCGGGTGCAACGGCTGCGCGTGGATCTACCCGGTGTCGCCCCCGAACTGATCAACAAGCTCAAGGAGCAGGGCATCAGCTTCGATGTCCACCCTCCCAAAGCCACTCCGCCCGCCCTGGGCCTGCTGGGCAACCTGCTGTTCCCGCTGCTGCTGATCGGATCATTGATTTTCCTGGCCCGGCGCTCCTCGGGCATGCCCGGCGGGCCTGGCCAGGCGATGCAGTTCGGCAAAACCAAGGCCCGTTTCGCGATGGAAGCGGAAACCGGCGTCAAGTTTGATGATGTGGCCGGCGTTGAGGAAGCCAAGCAGGACCTTCAGGAAGTGGTGACCTTCCTGAAGACTCCAGAGCGATTCACTTCCGTGGGGGCCAAGATCCCCCGTGGTGTGCTGCTGGTGGGCCCCCCCGGCACCGGCAAAACCCTGCTGGCCAAGGCCATCGCCGGCGAGGCCGGTGTGCCCTTCTTCTCCCTGTCAGGCTCTGAATTCGTCGAAATGTTCGTGGGTGTCGGCGCCAGCCGCGTCCGCGACCTCTTCAAGCGGGCCAAGGAAAACAGCCCCTGCCTGATTTTCATCGATGAGATCGACGCTGTCGGTCGTCAGCGTGGTGCCGGCATCGGCGGCGGCAACGACGAACGCGAGCAGACCCTCAACCAGCTCCTCACCGAGATGGATGGGTTTGAGGGCAACAGCGGCATCATCATCATCGCGGCCACCAACCGCCCTGATGTTCTCGATTCAGCCCTGATGCGTCCGGGCCGTTTCGATCGCCAGGTCCAGGTGG
>JBBQIH010000357.1:0-2675 GCA_038324725.1 Cyanobacteriota bacterium
CCCTCGCTCAGCGGGAGGGTTGGCAACTGCCGATCTGCGACCAGGTCGTGCGGCTGCTGGCGGGCCGGGTGGAGGCCAGGCAGGCGGTGCAGGAGCTAATGCAGCGAGACCTGAAGGCTGAAGCTGCCACCTGATCCCGGCCTTTGGCCCCCACGGGACCACGGGTGCAATGCGGCGACCGTCCTGCGCCAGGAGGGTGCAGGGTCGCGTTTTCCGGCATGATCCGACTACTTCTTCGTGGAACCCTGCTGTGCGTCGGCACTTCGCGGCCGCCATCACCGCCGCCATCACCGCCGCCATCGCCGCACTCCGTGCCAGTGGCCGGCGCCTGCTCCAGGGTTGTCGACGCCACCCGATCCTGCTGACCGCTCCCCTGGCCGTCGTGGCGGTAGGGGCGGGCTTTGCGGCCCAGGATCTCCTCCCCGGCTCCCGTTCCGGTTCGGAAGCGGACCTGCTCGAAGCTCTCATCGCCCAGCCGCGGGAGGTGTCTCAAACGTCCACTAGCGCTTCGGCGACCCCTGACAAGGACCTCCTGGCCGCGACATCGCTGCAGGCCCAGCGCACCAGCCTGAGCGATCCCGACCCGTCCCTTGTGGAGCCGGAGGCTGGCCCAGAAGTGCCGCTCGAGATCCGGGTGGCTCTGCTGGGAGCGTCCCCTTCCCCCCAGCTCGGCGCCAATGGCTACTGGCGACTGGTGGATCGCGATGGGCGCGCCGTGCAGGATGGCGACCCCGACGCCTCGCCCGACCTGGGCGCCGCCATGGCGGCCCGGGCCGAGGTGTGGCTGGAGACCGGCTCTGGTCATGTCCTGTCGGTGGATGGACGGCCCTATGAGGGCCGTCTCCGGGTGCTGCGTGGTCCCAGGGGCCTCCAGCTGGTGAACCATGTCTCCCTGGAGCGCTACATCAGCTCCGTGGTGGGGGCCGAGATGCCCAGCAGCTGGCACATGGAGGCCCTGAAGGCCCAGGCGGTGGCGGCTCGCTCCTACGCCATGGCCCACATGGCGCGGCCAGCCAGTGCCCACTGGCATCTGGGCGATACCACCCGCTGGCAGGCCTACCGGGGTTTGGGCAGTGTCACCCCCCGCACCCGCCAGGCCACCGCCGGCACCTCGGGCGTGATCCTGAGCTACCAGGGCGGGATCGTCGAGAGCCTTTACGCGGCCACCACGCGCATCACCCAGGAAGCCCATGGTCACCTTGGCGCCAGCATGAGCCAGCACGGCGCCCAGGATCTGGCCGAGCAGGGCCTGCGCTACAACGAGATCCTTGGGCGCTATTACCAGGGCGCCTCCCTGGCCCGTCTGCAGGCCGGTGCGAGCTGAGCGTCACTGGCAGCGCGCCAGGGAGGTCTCGGAGCAGGCCCGCCTGCTGGGAGCCCTGGTCCCCCTGGAGACACGCCTGCTTGAGATTCCTGGCGCCGAGCCGTTCCTCGTCCGCCAGCTCCTGTCCAGCACGCCCCGTCACCTCCGCCAGGGGCGCCCCCGTCCCAACCCCTTCCTGCCCTGGGATAGGCCCCTGCAGGTGGCGTTGCTCAAGCCCGCCCATGTGTTGCTGCTCAACAAATATCCGGTCCAGGACGCCCACCTGCTCGTGATCACGAGCGACTGGCGCCCCCAGAGCGGCTGGATCGAGGACTCCGACTGGCGGGCGGTGTGCCAGGTGAGTCAGGACACCGGAGGGCTGTGGTTCTTCAACAGCGGTGCCCGATCCGGAGCCAGCCAGCCCCATCGGCACCTGCAGTTGCTGCCGCGCCGGCAGGGGGAGCTCAGCTGCCCGCTGGCTCCGCTGTTTCTGGCGCAGCTGGCAGGGACCGAAGCGTCCTGGGCCTGGGCTTATCGCCTCAGTCGGCGCACCGATCCCTGTGGCGGATCCGACCTGGCCGATCTCTACCGCGCCCATTGCCGCGTGCTCGACCTCGGCGATCCCAGCAACAACAGCGAGCCTCTGCACCCCTACAACCTCCTGTTCGACGACCAGTGGTTCATGACCGTGCTCCGGGTGCGGGAGCACGGCGCCGGTTTCAGTGTCAACGCCCTTGGCTTTGCAGGATTTCTGCTCTGCACCGTGGGCTCCGACACGGGCTGGCTGGAGCGGCACGGTCCCTGGTCTCTGCTGGCGCACGTGGCGGCCCTGCGCGCCTGAGCCAGCGGATCACGGCTCCGGCCCCAGAACCGAGAACTTCCGTGGTTTCACGGTTGCGTGTTTCGGCAGGCCTGTCCCTCCCTGGTAAGGAGATCACCGCGGCCCCAACGGCACTGCGGCCCATCACATCCACCGAACCAGCCCAGGCTTTGCTTTCCAGACCATGACCCCGTCCTCCTGCCACCAAACCCATCGCGGCTCCACCACAAGTCGCAACCGCCGCGTCGAGCAGTATCGCGCCGTGGTCCGACCCCTCGCCCTGCACTACTCCCGCTGCTGCCGGGAATCCTTCGAAGACCTGCTCCAGGTGGGCCTGATGGGACTGATCCGGGCCGCCGAGCTCTACAGCGAAGAGCGCCGCACCCCGTTCGAGGCCTTCGCCAGACCACACATCCGTGGGGCGATCCTCCATTACCTGCGCGACGAGGCACCGGTGGTGCGTCTTCCCAGACGGCAGGCGGAACTGCAAGAGCGGTTCAACCGCCTGCAGTACCATCCTCTCCTCCAGGCAGATCCGAGCCTGGGAGTCGT
>JBBQIH010000358.1:0-2674 GCA_038324725.1 Cyanobacteriota bacterium
GCAAGCCTCCAGGTGATCGCCATGCACGGCTGGGCCGGTGATGGCGCCAACTGGACCCCCTGGCGGGAGGTGAGCGCTCCCCTGGGCTGGCGCTGGGCCTGCGGCGAGCGTGGCTACGGCCCCCGCGCCCCACGCAGCCCCGCCTGGGATGGAGCTGGCCGGAGGGTGGTGATCGGCCATTCCATGGGCCCCCACCTGCTGGACGCCGCGGTGCTCGCCGGGGCCGACGCCGTCGTGCTGCTGGCCGGCTTCGGCCGCTTCGTGCCGCCGGGGGCGGAAGGCCGCCGGGTGCGCGCCGCCCTGGCCGCCATGGCCGCCCAGCTGGCCGAAGGCCCCAGCGAAGCCGAAACGGCCCTGCGGGCCCAGAACCTGCTGCGGCGCTTTCTGATCGAGGCGGCGAGCCCCGATCCCGCCGAGCTGCTGCCTCCCGGGCCCGCCGACCAGCCGGTGGGAGCGGCGGGCCGTGAGCGGCTGCGGCAGGACCTGGCGCGGCTGGAGCGCTGCGATGGCCTGCCGGCCGGCTTTCCCAGCGGCGCCCGGGTGCTGATCGTGGAAGCCGAAGCCGACCGCATCGTGGGTCCCCAGGTCCGCGCCCTGCTGCGGCAGGCATTGCCCCAGGCCGAGGTGGTGAGCCTGGCGGGGGCCGGCCACTGCCTGCTGCACAGCCAGGTGATGGCAGCGGTGCTGGAGTGGCTGCAGGGCCTGGGGGCGGCGTGAACAGCCTGGTGCGCCGTCACTTCGGGCGCGGGGCGGCGGGCTACGAGGCCCAGGCCCTGCTGCAGCGGGCCGTCGCCTGCCGGCTGGGGCGCCTCTGCCGCGGTCTGCCCCTGCCTGCCGGCCCCCGCGCCGACCTGGGGGCCGGCAGCGGGTTGCTGTCGCGGGCGCTGCCGACCCAGGGGCTGCTGCAGCTCGACCTCTGCCCCGAACTGCTGCAGCGCAACCCCCAGCAGCCCCAGCTGGTGTGGGACCTCAACGACGGGCTGCCGTCGGCCCTGCAGGGGGCGGCCCTGCTGGCCTCCGGCTTCGCGTTGCAGTGGCTCGAGGACCCGGCCGTCCAGCTGGGCCGCTGGTGCCGCGCCCTGGCCCCGGGCGGCTGGCTGGCCCTGGCGGTGCCCACCGCCGGCAGCTTTCCCCAGTGGCACCGGGCCGCCGCCGCCGCCGGGGTGCCCTGCACGGCCCTGGAGCTGCCGGCGGCCGACGGGCTGCTCCGCGCCGCCACCGCCGCCGGCCTGCGCCCTCGCCACAGCCGCCTGCTGCGCTTCAGCCGGCCGCGGCAGGGGGGGCTGGCCGCCCTGCGCCACCTGAAGCGCCTCGGCGCCGCCGCCAGCCGGCGGCCGCCCCTGGCGGCCGGGGAGCTGCGCCGTCTCCTGGCCCACTGGCCCCAGCAGACGCCCCTCACCTGGGAGGTGCTGGTGCTGCTGGGCCAGCGCGACCACCCCGACGTCCCCGTCCCATGAGCACCCCCCTGCAGCTGGTGGTCTGCGGCACCGACACCGACGTGGGCAAGACGGTGGTGAGCGCCCTGCTGGTGCAGGGCCTGGGGGCCCACTACTGGAAACCGGTCCAGAGCGGCCTGGAGGACGGCGGCGATAGCGGCCGGGTGCAGCGGCTGCTCGACCTGTCCCCGGAACGGCTGTGGCCGGAGGCCTACCGCCTCACGACCCCCGTATCCCCCCACTGGGCGGCCGAGCGGGACGGCCTCAGCATCGATCCGACCTTGCTGACCCTGCCGGCCTGGGACGGGCCCCTGGTGGTGGAGACGGCGGGCGGACTGCTGGTGCCTCTGCGGCGCGACTGGCTGCAGATCGATCAGATCGCCATCTGGGGCCTGCCGGTGCTGCTGGTGGCCCGCAGCGGCCTGGGCACCCTCAACCACACCCTGCTGTCCCTGGAGGCCCTCAAGCGGCGGTCGATCCCTGTCCTCGGCTTGGTGCTCAACGGCGAACCCCACCCCGACAATCCCCGCACCCTGGCCGCCCTCGGCGGGGTGCCGGTGCTGGCGGAGCTGCCGCCTTTGGATCCCCTCGACCGCGAGGGTCTGGAGCGGCAATGGCAGCGCAGTGGCCTGGCCCGTAGCCTGCAGCCATGAGCCGTAAGCATCTGCTGGTGTCAGGCGCCGTCGCCGCGCTCTGCGCGGGCATCCTGGTGCTGTTCACCGACATCGAAACCAGCGTCATCCGCTGGGTCAACTGCGGGCCGCTGGCCACTGGGGGCGAACGCCGCTCGGATGTATGCCGCTGAGTGGCACCGGCTGGCATCCCCACCTCTGGCACCCCTTCACCCAGGTGGCCACGGCCGATCCGCCCCTGCGGGTGGTGCGTGGCGAGGGGGCTCTGCTTGAGCTCGATGACGGCCGCCGGCTGATCGATGCCATCAGCAGCTGGTGGGTGACGCTGCACGGCCATGGGGAGCCCAGCATCGCCAGCGCCATCGCCCGCCAGGCCCGCAGCCTGGAGCAGGTGGGTTTCTCCGATTTCCGCCATCCGGCCGCGGAGCAACTGGCCGAGCGCCTGGCCGCCTGCAGCGGACTGGAGCGGCTGTTCTTCTCCGACAACGGCTCCACGGCGGTGGAGGTGGCCCTCAAGATCGCCTGGCAGTGGTGGCGCAATCGCGGCGAGCCCCGCCAGCAGCTGATCGCCTTCGAGGGGGCTTACCACGGCGACACCTTCGGCGC
>JBBQIH010000359.1:0-2646 GCA_038324725.1 Cyanobacteriota bacterium
GGGATCGAGCAGTTTCTGCACGCCGCTGCGGCGGGGATTCATGCGTTCCTGCACCAGTTCCCCCAGACGCCCTTGGAAAAGGGCCCAGCGTTCGCTCGCCACCTCCTCCGGCTCGCTGCTGGAGAGCAGGGAGCGCAGCATCGGGTAGAGGCGATCGGCCATGACGCAGAGGATGCGGATCAGGGCATCGGTTTCGTCGACGGGAACCTCGCCGCGCCGGCAGGTGCGCCGCAGGGGGTTGTGGCAGCGCCGCTTCCACAGCTCCACCCGGTTGGGGAAGAGCCCGCCGTAGCCCAGCTGTTCGCTCATCCAGACCATCGCCTCGCCGCCGTTGAGGTCGAGCGCCTCCATGCAGAGCAGCATCAGATCGAGACGCTCCAGTCCCCTGCGGGGCAGGGGGCGGGAGACGCGATCAGGGTTAGCCGCTTCCGAAATGTCCTTGGCCATGACTGCGATGATGCCAGCGGCGCCGTCCATCCGTCACGTCGCCGGTACCGGTCCCTTCACCAGCACGATGCCCAGCAGCCCTTCATCGATCGATCTGCGCGCCTGGGTCCGGGACATTCCCGACTTTCCGCAGCCAGGGATTCTCTTCCGTGACCTCACCCCCCTGATGCGGGATCCCGAGGGCTGGGGCGAGGCCATCCGCCTGCTGGGCCTGCTCTGTGAGCGGGTGCAGCCGGACCTGATCGTGGGCATCGAATCCCGAGGCTTCATCGTCGGCACCGCCCTGGCCACCGTCACCGGCGTCGGCTTCGTGCCGGTACGCAAGCCCGGCAAACTCCCCGGCGAGGTGATCGGGGTGGACTACAGCCTCGAGTACGGCACCGATCGGCTGGAGATCCACAGCGATGCCCTCGGCGATGGCCGGCGGGTGCTGATCGTGGATGACCTGCTGGCCACCGGCGGCACCGCGGCGGCCTGCACCGAGCTGGTGCTGAAGGCGGGCGGTGAGCTGTGCGGCTTCGGCTTTCTGGCCGAACTGGCCGCCCTGGAGGGCCGCAGCCGGCTGCCCCAGGAGCATCCGATCGAGTCGCTGATCATCTACAGCTGAGCCTCAGCTCTGCTGGTCTTGCCAGGTGAGGACGGTGTCGAACTGCTCGAGGCTGATCAGACCGAAACGCCAGAGCACGGCAGGAAGCGGGGCCTGCTCGAGCTGGGACTGCTTGATGCCCAGTTGCAGGGCGTTCTCACTCAGGCCGAGCTGATGGCGCAGGAAGCGCACCATGGCCGGAGAGGGCAGGGGCTGGGGAGAACTGCTGATCACCATCCCGCCATGGTGGAAGCGTCCGGCCCAGGCGGCAAGGCCCCTGGGTCATGACCTGAAGGGCCAGTGCCCGGCTCCAGCCGAACCGCGACAGGACCCCGAAGGCCAGGCTCCGCAGGGGCAGCAACAGGGGCTGACGGTTGGAGAAGAGCCGCACCAGCAGGTCGGTGGCCAGCAAGGTGAGCAGCAGATCGGGCCAACGGCGCCGTGCGTAGGCCGCAGCGAGGCGGCGCGGATGCAGCCGTCCTTGGGCGGCCCGTTCGGCGAGCTGATGCAGCATCGCCACGTCCCGCCAGCAGAGATTCAAGCCCTGGCCGCCCACCGGATGGCAGCGGTGGGCGCTTTCCCCCACCAGCACCGTGCGGCCGCGGTGCAGGCGGCGGGCCAGCTGCAGGGCCACAGGAAAGCTGCGGGGTTGCGCCAGCAGGGCCTCGGGCTGGAGCGCGTCCGGCAGGGCCCCCGCCAGCCGGTCGAGGAAGGCAGGGCCGCCCAGGGCTTCGAGCTGCCGGCAACGGGCCGTGGGCGCACTCCAGACCAGCTGGAAGCGACGCTCGCCAAGGGGAAGCACCGCGAACGGGCCTTCCGGGCGCAGCAGCTCCCAGGCCTCGTCGTCGGCGCCGCCGCCCATCTCCACCTGCACGGTGAGGCAGGCCTGGGCGTAGCGGTGGCTCCATTGGCCGATTCCCAGCGCCCGCCGGGTGGGGGAGTCGGGTCCGTCGGCGGCCACCAGCAGATCGGGTTCGGTGGTGGGGATCGGCGGCGCGTCCATCCCCAGCGCCAGGGCAATGGCGGGGTGCTGGCCCAGGCGCCGCAGCAGCAGCGCCATCAGGGGCCGGTGCGAGCCGATCCAGCCCACCGCGCTGGCGTTCTTGAGGTCGGTTGGATCGAAGCTCACCCGGCGTGACGTTGCCATGTCCTGCAGCCGCAGGCGGCGGAAGGGCACCAGCTGGGGTCGCAGGTCGCCCCAGAGGCCCAGGCGCTCCAGCAGGGCGCAGCTGGAATGGGTGAAGGCGTAGGCCCGCTCACGGCCCTGCAGCGCCTCGGGGGAGAGGGGATCGTGCAAGCTCACGCGCCAGCCGGCCTGCGCCAGGGCCAGGGCCGTCAGGGCGCCGGTGGGGCCGGCTCCGTTGATCCGGGCGTGAAGCGAAGGGCGCATGGCCACAAAAAAGCCGCAACAGAAAGTCTGCTGCGGCGATGGGGCTCGCTGTGATCAGCCGATCCCGAGCAGGCCACGGGTGAAGGCTTCGCCGCCCAGGGCGAATTCGGTGGCGAGCAGGGCAATGAAGCCGAGCATGGCCATACGGCCGTTGAGCTTCTCGGCGCGCTCGTGGAAGCCCCAGCCGCTCTCGGCACTCACCACTTCCATGCGGGGCTCCATG
>JBBQIH010000360.1:0-2630 GCA_038324725.1 Cyanobacteriota bacterium
TGGGGTTCATGAACGGCAACGACAATTCAGGTGATGGGCCGGGCCCGGGCGCCCTTGTGCCCGGTCTGCCGGAGGCCAGCCAGCGGGTGGATGGCACCAACGTGGTGCGGGTGCCCTTCGGGGTGCGCCGGGCCCGGCGCCGCCGTCCCGAGCGACCCGATCACTGGGCCACCCTCGTGCTTCCCTTCCAGACGGGCGGGGGCGGCGCTCCCACGCCGCCCCACGCGGCCTAGGCCAGTGGCTCAGTAAGCGGCGCCGCTGCGCCGCTGGTGAACGGCGGTCGTGGCCGCCGCATCCAGCAGGTCACCGCTGAGGGCCTCGGCGTAGAGCAGCCAATGGTCGCCGCACTCCATGCGTTGGCTGACGCGGGCTTCCAGCCAGGCCAGGGCATCCGGCAGCAGGGGTTGGCCACTTGGGCTGGCGTCCAGCTCGAGGCCCGCCAGGCGATCGGCCCCCGGGGGGAAAGGCTGCAGGAACCGTTTCATCGGGCCGCTTTCCCGCCCGGCCGCCAACACGTTGAGGCAGAAAGCGTCGCCCACGTGCAGCAGGCTCTCCATGGCCCGGTCCTTGGCCACGGCCACGGTGAAGCCCGGGGGGCTGAAGCTGGCCTGGCTGACCCAGCTGGCCACCATGGCCCCGCCGATGGCGTCGGAGCCTTCCCCTTTGCGGGCTAGCACCACGCACAGGGCACCCACCACCCGGCCGAGGGCCTGGATCGCCGGGTTGGTGCGGCTCTCGCTCAGGCCGCCGCCGGTGCTGCGCCGTTGGCTCTGGCGATGCTGATGACGCAGGCGGCGGCCCAGGGCGGTGCCGGTTTCCTCCAGGGTGCGCAGCGTGGCCAGATCGGGGCTGAACTTCACGCGGATCGGATCGAAGGCGAACTGGAAGCCGCCATCGCGGAGCTTGCTTTCGAGCAGATCGATGGCCTCGCCGCTCCAGCCGAAACTGCCGAACACCCCCACCGGCTTGGCCCGGTCGCCTTCGGCCAGAACGGTGCCGAGGGCCGAGACGATCGGCGTGGGCGCATGGCCCCCGAGGGTGGGGGAACCGATCAGCAGGGCGTCGCAGGCGTGGATCGCCTCCAGCAGCTGTTCCGGTGGCGCGAACTCGCAATTGATGCTCTCGACCCGCACCCCACTGCGTGCCACCCCCTGGGACAGGGCGTCGGCGATGGCCGCGGTGTTGCCGTAGGCGCTCGCGTAGAGCAGGGCCACCGACAGGTTGGCCCGTTCCTGGCTCTCCCCCCAGCGGCGGTAGTCCGCCAGCAGGCTGCGCCAGCTCTGGGCGATGGCCGGTCCATGGCCCGGGGCAATGGTGCGGATCGCCATGGCGTCGAGGCGGTCCACCACCGTCTCCACCTGGCGGGCCATGGGCGCCATCAGGCAGTCGTAGTAGTAGCGCCGGTCTTCCTCGGTGCTGCTGCGATTCGTCTCGGCGAAATCTTCGGTGCAGAGGTGGGCGGCGAAGAACTTGCCACTCATCAGCAGACCAGTGCTCGCCTCGAAGGCCATCAGACCGCCGGGCCAGCGGGGGGTGGGGGTGGGAATCAGGGTGAGCGTATGACCGCTGGAGAGGGTGCGGCTGGTTTCCTGCTTGACCACCTCGACGGTCGGCAGGGGCACGGCGTCGGGCGGGGTTTCGGCCGTGCCTGCGGGGCCGGGCCGTGGCCGGTCCCAGAGTTCGCCCAGCACCTGGGCCCCTGGATTGGAGGCCACCAGCACCGTGGCCGGCCAGCCGGCAGCCAGCTCCTTGAGCAGGGCCACCCGGTTGGGGTTGACATGGCCCACCACCACCTTGAGGGGGGCATCGGCCGGCACCAGCAGGGCCAGCTGTTCCAGGAAGGGGGCGGCGAAGGAGGCCCCCGGCGGGTGCACCAGCACGGGGGCGCCCCCGGTGGCACCCTGCTGGAACAGGAAGCTGTTGGCGGTGGTGCCCCGCTCGAGGCCATATTCCACTTCGAAGCGCAGCCGCCGGGGGCTGAGGCCGCGCAGGCAGACAAGACCGGGTTCGACCGGCAGCGTGATGACGCGCCGATCGGTTGCGATTGGAGAGGACGTCATCAGTAGTGGTTGCCCACTTTGCGGTGGTGCACGGCCGTGTCGGCGGTGGTGTCGGCCACGTTGCCCTCCTCCACCACCGCGTAGATGATCCAATGGTCGGGGCCCTCCATGCGCTGGGTCACCCGGCAGCCCAGATAGGCCAGGGCATCCCCCAGCACCGGACCGCCGGCGGCCGCGCCTTCCAGGGTGGCCACACCGGCGAACCGATCGGCCCCCGGCGGGAAACGGCGCAGGAAGTGACGCAGCAGGGGCTGGTGGTTGTCTTCTCTCAAGACGTTGAGAACGAAACGGTCGTTCACCTGCATCAGGGCCTCGATGGCCCGGTCCTTGGCGACGGCCACCGTGAGCCCTGGGGGGTCGAAGCTCGCCTGGCTCACCCAGCTGGCCACCATGGCACTGCTGCGGCTGCCCGACTCGTCGTCCTGGCGGGCCGTGACGATGTAAAGGCCGCCGCTGAGGCGCCCCAGGGCCTTGTCCAGATCGCCATCGATAGCCTTCATGGCGGCGATGGTCTTCGCCTTGGTGAGCAACTGGCCCAGGTCGGTGCCGGCCTCCTCGCAGCGCTGGTAG
>JBBQIH010000361.1:0-2624 GCA_038324725.1 Cyanobacteriota bacterium
GACCGTCAACTGAATCCGTTCGCAGTCGACCTGCTGTTCAAGCTTGGCTCGCTGGGTCCGGAGCTCCTGAAGGTCCCGTTCCGCCTGCTGGCGCCTGGCCTGCTGCTGGCCATCGGCCGCCACAAGGCGGCTCGCCCCTGCGTCCATCTCCCTGAGCTGCAGCTGCAGGGCGGCCTCGCGCTGGGCGGCGGACTCCAGTTCGTTCTTGAGCGCCAATTCTCCCTGCAGCCGTTCCATCACCTCGCGGTTCGCCTGATCCTGGGCCGCCTGGGCCTGGGCTTCAGCCTGAAGCCGCTGCTGATGCTGGTTGTTGAGGATGGCGAATCCGGCCACCACCAACACAACAGCAGACAAAAAAGCCAGCCAAGTCCTGTTCTGCCGAACTGGGATATTTTCCATACGTCTCTCTAGTCAGGCCGGCGACGTTGGCAGAGCTGTGCAGCGGATCAGTCGCGGAAGTGCTTCTGCCGACTCATTAAGACCGAAAGACCGAAGTTATTGATCACAGGCCTGCGCAACACCAGCCTATGGTGAGGCCCAGGTGCACCCTCCTGCGTCAAGTGCATCGGGATCATCCACGAACTTGAAGACCCTTCCATCCTTCCGAATGAATCGGAAATCATCAATGAGTGCACCTTGACTGGTAAAGATATAGCGTCCTGCCGCTCCACCTAAAGTGGTCGCAACCAACTGGGTCTCCAGCTCCGATGGCCTTCCCCCGTAAACCCTTCTCAGCTCCGTCACCGTCAACATCCTCAAGGGGATGGGCCCGCTGCGCCTCCCTGGTAGAGAACGTGGCTTCCCACATCGCTATCCGATCGAAGGCCAAGCTGAATTCTGAGGGGAGTGCTTAGGCCAACGGATCTCAGGCAGCGGATATTGTCCTGATCGGCCGAAGCGGGACTGGCTACCAGGATCAAGAGAATCAGGAAGGGCAGGCGTCGCGTCAATTGTGGATCCATGGCGGTTTGACGATCCATCAGCCTCGTTCGATGGGTTTGGAAACGTGCTGATGGGCAACCGTCCACTGCCCATCACGCTTGAGAAGACAGAACGTGATGCGCACGGTATCGCCAAACCTCTGACCATCCCGGAGTGTGCCCCCGCACTGGAGCAAGCCAAAGGCATAGGCCACATCAGCTCCCACCTGGACAGAGAGATCCTGCAACGCGAATTGAAGGGCCCCACGGGCGTCAGGCTGCCAGGTCTCCCAGCTGTTCCGGTATTGAAGCGCTGAGGTGTACTGCAGCGGCGACAACCCATCAAACAGCACCAGCACCTCTCGAATGGCCGCTTCGTCCGCGTTCATGGTCAGCGACACCCCATCAGGAAAACCCAGGGTTCGATCCTCCAGGCCCCACCGGCAGGGCCATGGTCCTGATCAGGCCACCAGCGCCGCCTCCGGCCGGGTCTGCATCACCGCCGCCGCCCGTTCGTAATGGTGGGCCACCTGCAGCAGCTTTGACTCCTCGAGCACACCGGTGATCAGCTGCAGGCCGATCGGCAGGCCCTGGGCGTCGAAGCCGCAGGGCACGCTGATGGCCGGCAGGCCGGCCAGGTTGGCGGGGATGGTGAGCAGGTCGGCCAGATACATGGCCAGAGGATCGCCCGCGTGGGCGCCGCTGGGGAAGGCGGTGGTGGGCGAGGTGGGGGTCAGCAGCACATCAACGGCCTCGAAGGCGCGGTCAAAGTCGCGGCGGATGAGGGTGCGGACCTGCTGGGCCTTGCGGTAGTAGGCGTCCACGTAACCGGCGGAAAGGGCATAGGTGCCGATCAGGATGCGCCGCTGCACCTCCTCGCCGAAGCCGCTGGCCCGGCTGCGGGCGGTCATCGCCGCCAGGCCATCGCTGCCGGCTTCGGTGGCCGGCGCCCGGAAGCCGTACTTGACGCCGTCGTAACGGGCCAGGTTGGCGGAGGCCTCCGAGGGGGCAATCACGTAGTAGGTGGCGATGCCGTCGTTGAAGCGGGGGCAGCTCACGTCCACCAGCTCACAGCCCAGGACCTCCAACTGGGCGGCGGCAGCCAGCACCGAGGCCTTCACCTCGGGATCCAGGCCCTCCTGGTCGAAGCACTCGCGGATCAGCCCCACCCGCAGGCCGGCGATGGGGTTCTCCAGCTGGGCGGCGTAATCGGGCACCGGCGCCTTCAGGCAAGTGGCATCACGGGGATCTTCGCCGGCGATCACCTGCAGCAGCTCGGCGGCATCGGCCACGCTGCTGCTGAACGGGCCCACCTGGTCGAGGGAGGAGGCGAAGGCCACCAGTCCCCAGCGGCTCACCCGGCCGTAGGTGGGCTTGAGACCCACCACGCCGCAGAAGCTGGCGGGCTGGCGGATCGAGCCGCCGGTGTCGGAGCCCAGGGCGCCGATGCACTCACCGGCGGCCACGGCCGCCGCGCTGCCACCGGAACTGCCTCCGGGCACCCGATCCGGGTTCCAGGGGTTGCGGCTGGCACCGAACGCCGAGGTCTCGGTGGAGCTGCCCATGGCGAACTCATCGAGATTGGTCTTGCCCAGCAGGACGGCACCGGCCTGCCAGAGCCGCTCGGTCACCGTCGCTTCGTAGGGGGGAACGAAGTGCTCCAGCATGCGGCTGGAGCAGGTTGTGCGGATGCCCTTGGTGCAG
>JBBQIH010000362.1:0-2609 GCA_038324725.1 Cyanobacteriota bacterium
TCGGCGATCCTGCGCAGCTGCGATGCGGTGGGGGTGCTCGAAGCCCATGCCGTGAGCCTGAAAGGGAGGGTGCCCACCTTCAACGGCACGTCCCTGGGCAGCCAGAAATGGGTGGCGCTGCACCGGCATGAGCGCAGCACCGACGCCATCGCGCTGCTGAAAGCCGAGGGCTTCCGGATCTATGGCACCCACCTGGGGGCCGCCGCGGTGGACTACCGCGACTGTGATTTCACCGGGCCGACGGCCTTTGTGCTGGGGGCGGAGAAGTGGGGACTGAGCGAGGCCACCGCCGCCGCGATCGACCAGGCGATCGTGATCCCGATGGCGGGCATGGTGCAGTCGCTGAACGTGTCGGTGGCGAACGCGATCCTGCTGTTCGAGGCCCTGCGACAACGGCAGGCGAAAGGCTGCCTACCCAGCGGTGGCGCAGGGGTGGCCCCGGAGCGCTACGGGCCGCTGCTGTTCGAGTGGTGCTACCCGCAAGTGGCGGCCTGGTGCCGCCTGGAGGGGCGCCCCTACCCGGCCCTCAGCCCCGAAGGCGCCATCCTCGAGGAGCTGCCGCGGGGGGTGCGTCTGCGCTGCTGATCGGGCCGCCATCGAAGCGCGTCCCAGGCCGGCCGTGTGATCACTCAGGCGTGATCAGCTGCAGCCCAGGAAACGCCTGCCGGTAACGCCGGGCGTCGCGCGTCAGCAGCCGGCAGCGTTCGATCAGCGCATGGGCGCCGATCAAAAAGTCCGGCAGGATCATCTGGCGGTTACCGCCTCTGGCGCGGTAGCTGGCATGGGCACGGGCCGCAAGAAAGGCGGCTTCCCTCGGGATCGGCCAGTAGGCGTAGAGGTGGCGGGGCAGCACCTCCTCCACCGGCTCGATCCGCTCATAGGCGAAAGCCACCTCGCCATAGATCAGCGGATTGATCGCCACAGGGCCGGCGATCAGGCAGCGACGCAGCTGCTCGGCACTCCAGGATTCCCACTGCAGGTCTGCGGTGATCACATCGAGCAACACACAGGAATCCACCATGACCGCGGCAGCGCCGGCCATGGCCATCAGGCCTCACCGCGACAGAGGGCCAGGATGGCCTCGGTGCTCAGACCCTGCCGGGGCCGGTGGCCCCGCAGCCTCATCAAGGCCTCCTCGCCCCGCTGCTCGGCCTGGCCATCCGTCTTTTCCAGCACCACCTGCTCACCCACCAGCCGAAACTGCACCTCACAGTTGGGATGCAGCCCAGCCTGCTCGCGGATGGCCTGAGGAATCGTGACCTGACCCTTGCTGGTGATCCGCATGTCGATCTGACGTGGCGTGACAGTAAGAGTCTTACAGCCATCTACCGCAGCAGGCAAGACGCCTCAGCGGGTGCTCAGCCCCGAAGGCGCCATCCTCGAGGAGCTGCCGCGGGGGGTGCGTCTGCGCTGCTGATCGGGCCGCCATCGAAGCGGGCGGCATTCGGCAACCAGAAGGTGAAGCCCAGCACCAGGACCTCCAACAGGATCTGGCGACCGCCCAGCAGCACCACCAGCACGGCCACAACGGACAAGAACTTCTGGAAGACACTCCAGACGTCGTCAGGGGTGTTGCCGCCCTTGATCCACAGCAGAACGGCTGAGCCGAGCAGAACCAGATCCAACCACCAGGGCATCAATGGCTCCAGCGTTCAACAAAACGCTACAGCAGGTCCTGCGGAGCGCCACTGAGCCAGTTCTCCAGGCCCTCGCCCAGAAACGACAGCCCCAGCACCAAAACAAACATCGCCAGTCCAGGGAACAGGGCGGTCCACCAGATGCCGGTGGGCAGGGCTGTCAGGGCCTGCTGCAGATCGCTGCCCCACTCGGGGATCGTTTCCGGCAGGCCGAGACCGAGAAAGCCCAGCCCCCCCAGCACCAGCACCGCATAGGCCGCATTGAGGGTGAGCAGCACCGGCACCGAGGTGATCACGTTGCGAAACAGGTAGCGGCGCAGGATCCAGGCGGGGCCGGCACCGAGGGAGCGGGCCGCCTCGATGAACAGCTCAGCTTTCACCTGGGCCGACTGGTTGCGCACCACCCGGAAGTACTGCGGCACGTACACCACGCAGAGGGCGGCGGCGGCATTGGGCAGGCCCCGGCCGAGCAGAAAGGCGAGCACCACCGAGAGCAGCAGCACCGGCAGGGTGTAAAGGGTGTCCATCACCAGCACCAGCACCCGATCGACCCAGCCGCCGAGGTAGCCGCTCACCATGCCGAGGGGAACGCCGATCACCAGCGCCAGCACCAGGGCGCTGAGCACAACCTGCAGGGCCACGCTGCTGCCGGCGAGGGTGCGCACACAGACATCACGGCCGAGACGGTCGGTGCCGCACCAGTGCCCGAACGAGGGCGGGGCATAGATGGGATTCTCCAGGCCCGCATTGGGATCGGGCAGCAGGCCGCCGTCCACCAGCAGGGGCGTGAGCAGGGCAATCAGGCCGTAGAGCGCCACGATGGCGATGCCCCAACGGGCCATGCGCGCCGAGAGGCTGCGGGTTCCGGCCCGACTGGCAACCATGGTGCGTGCGTCAGCGAGGCCGTGTGCTCAAGCCCCTCACGTGTACAACGCCTTCGTTGTAATAACCAGGCTCGCTGGAAATGAGCTT
>JBBQIH010000363.1:0-2606 GCA_038324725.1 Cyanobacteriota bacterium
CAATGATGGCCACCGTCTTGCCGGTCAGCAGGCCGAGATCGGCGTCGGAGTCGTAGAAGAGCTGGGCCATTCCGGGCGGCGAGCAGGGCAAACGCAGACTTTAGGTGTGCGCCTGCACCGTCCTCAGCCGCCTGCGGCTTCCGAGGGATGGGCGATCACCCGGTCGATCAGGCCGTACTCCTTGGCTTCGGCGGCGCTGAGGAAGTAATCGCGGTCGGTGTCCTTGGTGACTTTCTCCAGCGACTGGCCGCACATGCCGGCCAGCGACTGGTTGAGCATGTCCTTGATGCGCAGGATTTCCCGCGCCTCGATCTCGATGTCGCTGGCCTGGCGCTGGCTGGTGCCACCCAGGGGCTGGTGGATCATGATCCGGCTGTGGGGCAGGGCCAGACGCTTGCCCTTGGTTCCGGCCGCCAGCAGGAAGGCGCCCATGGAGGCCGCCAGCCCGACGCAGATCGTCACCACGTCGGACTTCACGTACTGCATCGTGTCGAAGATCGCCAGTCCGGCCGTCACCGACCCGCCTGGCGAGTTGATGTACAGATAGATCGGCTTGGAGCTGTCATCAGCGTCGAGGTACAACATCTGGGCCACCAGGCTGTTGGCGATCCCGTCGCTGACCTCCTGGCCCAGGAAGAGAATGCGCTCCACGCCGAGGCGGGTGTAGATGTCGACCCAGCGCTCGTACTGGCTGCCGGGGAGGCGGTAGGGAACGCTGGGGGTGCCGATGGGCATGTCGGGAAAGCTCTCGTTCGGAGCCGGGGAGAAGAGGTGGTGGAAAGGGTCGGCCGGAAGCCGGTGGGGGCTGGACTCAGCCCACCGGGTGCATCACGCCACGGGGGCGGCCGTCGGCAGCTCCTTGCGGCTGGTGAGTACGCGGTCGATCAGGCCGTAGGCCATGGCCTCCTCGGCGGTGAGATAGGTCATCCGGTCGGAGTCGCGGGAGAGGTCCTCGACGCTCTTGCCGGTGTTCTCGGAGAGGATTTCCAGCATGCTGTGTTTGTTGTGCAGCACTTCCTTGGCCCGGATCTGGATGTCGCTGGCCTGGCCGCGGGCGCCGGAGCGGGGCTGGTGCAGCACGATCGAGGCGTGGGGCAGGGCGGCCCGCTGGCCCTTGGTGCCGGCCGAAAGAATCATCGCGGCGGTGCCCATGGCCTGGCCGATGCAGATGGTGTGCACCGGCGGTTTCACGTAGCGCAGGGTGTCGCAGATGGCGAAGGCTTCGGTCTCGAAACCGATGGCGTCGCCGGAGTACCAACTGGTGCCGGTGGAGTTGATGTAGAAGAAGATCGGCTTCTCTGGATTGTCGAACTCGAGGTAAAGCAGCTGGGCAATGATCAGCTCGGTGACATCGATGCCCATCTGACGCTTGGCTTCATCGTCGGAGAACAGGGGCAGGCCCAGATAGACGATCCGCTCCTTGAGCAGCAGGGACGGCAGATCCGGCGGCGGCGTGCGCATCGCTGCGGAATCGCCGTAGTAGGGGGCCGACACCGTCATCCGCGCTCACCAGCACTCTTGAGGCAGGAGCCTAGCCGGGGCCAGGAGGCTGGTGCTCCCGCAGGGCGACGGGTTTCCCTCCCTGCTTGTCGAGGCCGCGGCCATTGCCCAGTTCGCCGGGGCGGTCATGGTTGCGGTCGCAGCGGGCGAACACCATGCGGCCGGTGGGTGTCTGCAGGGCACCGGTGACGGTGACTGGAAGCCGTTCGCCAATGCGGCGCCGGGCATCTTCCACCACCACCATCGTGCCGTCCTCCAGGTAACCGACTCCCTGGTCGGCCTCCTTGCCCTCGCGCACGATCTTGAGCTGGAGAGCATCACCGGGCTGCACCTCGGGCCGCAGGGCAATGACCAGTTCGCTGAGGTTGAGCACCCGCAGCTCCTGCACCTGGGCCACCTGGGCCAGGTTGAAGTCGGTGGTGAGAAGGGTTCCGCCGGTGTCCGCAGTGAGCTTGAGCAGTTTGTCGTCGGCGCCGTTGCCGGGGTAGCGGGTGCTGTTCAGCACCAGCCGGCGACCGTAGTTCTCGCGCAGTTCGGTGAGAAGTTTCAGGCCCCGGCGTCCCTTGGCGCGCTTCTCGCTGTTGGAGGAATCGGCCAAGGCCTGAAGTTCGTCGATCACGGCCTTGGCCACGATCACCTGACCTTCCAGCAGGCCGGAGGCCAGCAGGGCACGGATGCGGCCGTCGATGATCACACTGGTGTCGAGGATCTTGGCGGTGGCGGGCAGCAGAACCCCATCGGCCACCAGCAGGGCCTCGGTGCTGGCCGGATTGAACAGCCGCAGCAGGGTGCGGCCATGCACCTCCGCCAGGTTGTACCCCAGCACCCCAAAGAAGACGTTGCTGAGCACAGCCGCCAGCGGCTTCACCAGCACCACCTCCCAGGGCAGGGGCAGGAGCAGGATCGGCGCCAGCAGCAGGTTGGCCACCAGCAGGCCGAGGATCAGTCCCACCGCCCGGCTGATCAGCAGGTCGGTGGGCATGCTGCGCACCTGGGCCATCAGCCGCCGGCGCAGTTGCTGGAAGAAGATGCCGGTATGTTCGCGGGTAAGGTAGCGATGAGGGTAAATGTTGAGTTGTCAATAGTGAGTTGTCAGTAGTGAGTAG
>JBBQIH010000364.1:0-2604 GCA_038324725.1 Cyanobacteriota bacterium
GCTCAGCCTACCCAGGGTGGGTGGATGTCCTGCAGAGCGGCCACCTCCACTTGCTGTTGCTGCTGCAGGGCGGCAATGGCCTCCACCGCGGCCCGCGCCGCCGCCATCGTCGTAACGGTCGGCACCGCGTAGTCGAGGGCCGCCAGGCGCAGGTAGCGATCGTCGTGGGCGGCCTGGCGCCCCACCGGCGTGTTCACGATCAGCTGCACCAGGCCCGAGCGGATCGCATCCTCGATGTTCGGGCGGCCCTCATGCACCTTGAGCACCGTCTCCACCTCCAGGCCCGCCGCCGCCAGCATCATTGCCGTGCCGCTGGTGGCGGTGAGGGCGAAGCCCGCTGCCAGCAGATTCCGGGCCACCGGCACCAGGGCAGGTTTGTCGCGGTCGTGGGTGGAGAGGAACACGGTGCCGGCGGTGGGCAGGGGTTCACCGGCGGCGAGTTCGGCCTTGGCATAGGCCAGGCCGAAGCTGGCGGCGATCCCCATCACCTCCCCGGTGGAGCGCATCTCCGGGCCCAGCAGGGTGTCGGCGCCAGGGAAGCGCTTGAAGGGCAGCACCGCCTCCTTCACGGTCTGGCGGGGTGGCTGGGGCTCGGCCAGCAGGCCCAGCTCCGCCAGGGTGCGGCCGGCCATCAGCTGGCTGGCGATCTTGGCCAGGGGCACACCGGTGGCCTTGGCCAAGAAGGGAACGGTGCGGGACGCCCGCGGGTTGGCCTCGATGATGAACACCGTCTCGTTGCCGGCGCCATCGTTCTGCACGGCAAACTGGAGGTTGATCAGGCCGCGCACCTCCAGGGCCAGGGCCAGGTCGCTGCTCCAGCGGCGGATCGTGGCCAGGGCCTCGGGCCCCAGGGACACCGAGGGTAAAGCGCAGGCGGAGTCGCCCGAATGGATCCCGGCCGGCTCGATGTGCTCCATCAGTCCGCCGATCACCACCGTCCCCTCCCGATCGCAGAGGGCATCAACGTCCACTTCGATGGCGTTCTCCAGGTACTGGTCGATCAGCACCGGATGGTCGGGCTCCACCTGCACGGCTTCCACCATGTAGCGGTTGAGCTCCTCCTCGTCGAAGACCACCTCCATGGCCCGGCCGCCGAGCACATAGCTGGGACGCACCACGACGGGATATCCCACAGTGGCCGCCACCGCCCGGGCCTCGGCCTCATTGCGGGCCAAGCCATTGCGGGGCTGGCGGATCTCCAGGCGCCGCAGAATCGCCTCGAACTGCTCCCGGTCCTCAGCCCGGTCGATCGATTCCGGTGAGGTGCCCCAGAGGCGGGTGCCGGTGGCCTTGCCCTCCTCGCTCGCCAACCAGCGCAACAGGGGAAGCGCCAGCTTCAGGGGCGTCTGGCCGCCGAACTGGACGATCACCCCCTCCGGCTTCTCCGCCTCGATGACGTTGAGCACGTCCTCCAGGGTGAGGGGCTCGAAGTAGAGGCGGTCGCTGGTGTCGTAGTCGGTGGAGACGGTTTCCGGGTTGCTGTTGACCATGACGGTGGCGAAGCCTGCCGCCCGCAGGGCAAAGGAGGCGTGGCAGCAGCAATAGTCGAACTCGATGCCCTGGCCGATGCGGTTGGGCCCACCCCCCAGGATCATCACCTTGCGGCGGGTCTCGGGGCTGACCTCGTCCTCGGGGGCGAGCACGGTGAGGGAACCGTCGGCCTCGAGCCGCTCCAGGGGCCGCTCGTAGGTGGCGTAGTGGTAGGGGGTGGAAGAGGCGAACTCGGCGGCACAGGTGTCGACGGTCTTGAAGACGGCCCGCACCCCCAGGGCCTGGCGACGGCGGCGCACCGTCAGTTCGTCGCTGCCGGTGGCCCAGGCGATCTGCCGATCAGAGAATCCGCTCTGCTTGAGCTCCAGGAAGTCGCCGGTTCCAATGGCCTCCAGAGAACGCCCCCGCAGCAGGGTGGTTTCGACCGTCAGGATCCGGCGCAGCTTGGCCAGGAACCAGGGATCGATGGCGCTGAGCCGGTGGATCTCCTCGTCGCTGCGGCCGGCGAGCATGGCGGCACGCACCGCATGGATCCTGTCGGGGGAGGGGACACGCAGCTGGCGCTCCAGATCAACCGGATCAAGGGGCCGGTCGGGGCGGTCGCAGCCCCAGCCGGCATGGCCCGTTTCGAGCGAACGCAGCGCCTTCTGGAAGGATTCCTCGAAGCTGCGGCCGATGGCCATCGCTTCACCCACCGACTTCATCGAGGTGGTGAGCACCGCCGGTGAGCCGCGGAACTTCTCGAAGGCGAAGCGGGGGATCTTGGTGACGACGTAATCGATCGTCGGCTCAAAGCAGGCCGGTGTGGCCCCGGTGATGTCGTTGACGATCTCGTCGAGGGTGTAGCCCACCGCCAGCCGGGCGGCGATCTTGGCGATCGGGAAGCCGGTGGCCTTGCTGGCCAGGGCCGAGCTGCGGCTCACGCGGGGGTTCATCTCGATCACCACCACGTCACCGTTGACGGGGTTGATGGCGAACTGGATGTTGCTGCCGCCGGTGTCCACCCCGATCTCGCGGATGATGGCGATCGACTGGTCGCGGAGGCGCTGGTACTCCCGGTCGGTGAGCGTCTGGGCGGGGGCGACGGTGATCGAATCTCCGGTGTGGACCCCC
>JBBQIH010000365.1:0-2596 GCA_038324725.1 Cyanobacteriota bacterium
GGCTCACCAGGGCCAGCATCAGGCAGGCCACACAGACGAACGAACTGATCAGGATGTCGCGCATGCGGAAAGTCCCTGGATGGGGAGATTCTGCCAGTGCGATCAGTCGGGGGTCTCGCCGCTGTTCTGGCGCTGGCGCAGGGCCTGCTCGAGCCGATCAATGCGGCCGCGCAGTTCGTCCAGCTCCCGCTGCCGGGCCAGACCCAGATCCTGCAGCAGCTGGTCGCGGTTGCGCTCCAGCTGGCGTTCCGCCTGCTGTTCCACTTCCGGCGTCTCGCCCCGCAGGGCGCGCATCACGTCCTCGACCAGGGCGGAGGCGTGGTTGGGATCGAGGCGGCCGCTGCTCACCCATTCCTGGCTGACGTACTTGAGACGGTCGGCCACCAGCGAGGTGGTGCCGAGACCGCGCAGCAGCAGCATCTGCAGCAGATTGCCCTGGTCCATGAAAAGGTTTCCTTGGAGGAACTGCGTCACTCTTTCGACCTTGGCGCCTCCAGCGCGGGCTGACCATGGGCAATGACCGTCGTGCCGGTTGGGTCATCGCCGGGGCCGCCGGGCTCCTGGCGGGGGTGGCCCTGCCGCCTCTGGGCTGGCCCTGGCTGCTCTGGCCCAGCCTGATCGTGCTCTGGTCCCTGACGGCGAGTCGCGGTGGAACCGCGCCATCCAGGTTCTGGCGCGGCGGGCTGTGGGGGCTGGCGGCGGTGCTGGTGAGCCACCGCTGGCTGCTCTGGCTCCACCCCCTCGACTGGATCGGCGTTCCCGGCCCGCTGAGCCTGCCGATCTGCCTGGCGCTGTGGCTGGCCATCGGCCTGACCGCCGGTCTGCTGGTCGGGGCCTGGACGGCGCTGGTGGGCCGGCTCGAGCCCGCACGGCCCAGCACGGCGCTGCTGGCGGTGACCCTCTGGGGGCTGGCCGAGGTGATGCTGGCCCGCGGTCCCCTGTTCTGGCTGGGGCTGGGGGCGGCGTCGCTGCCGGGGGATCGGGCCCTGGCGGGACTGGCCTCCCTCGGTGGAGCGGGGCTGCTGGCCGCTGTGCAGCTCCTGATTGGCTGGGGGCTGTGGCGCACGGTGACGGCGACGGCCCGACCGCTGCGCCGGGCAGGCGTGACCCTGGTCCTGGTTCTGGCGGCCCATCTCCTGGGCCTGGCGCTCCTCGGCGACGGCGCCGTCGCGGACGGGCCGGTGGAGCGGTGGCTGGTTCTCCAGCCGGCCACCCCCACCCGCCAGAAGTTTCTGCCGGAGCAGCAGCGGCGCTTGCTGCGCCAGCTGGCCGCGGCCCAGCGGCAGGCCCTGCTCCCTGAGGACGCGCCGGCGCCGATGGCGATCACGGGGCTGCTGCTGCCCGAAGGGGCGCTGGCCCTGGGCCAGCCCCTGCCGGAGCCGGCGACCGTGGAGGTGCTCAGTGGCGGCTTCCGCCGTGAGGGTCTCGAGCAGCGCAGCAGCGTGCTGCGCTTCGCGCCCGGCGCGTGGCTGCCCAGCAGCTGGATCGACAAGCACCGGGTGGTGCCGCTCGGGGAGTGGGTGCCGCTGGCGGGGCTGTGGCGCTGGAGCGGACTGTCGGCGGTGGGTGGCATCGAGCCGGGGGCGGCCTCCCGGCTGCTGGACCGCCCGGGCGGGCCGGTGGGGGTGGCCATCTGCTACGAGATCTCCGATGGTGCCGCCCTGGCGGCCGCCAGCAGGGAGGGGGCCCGCTGGCTGCTGGCGACGGCCAATCTGGATCCCTATCCGTTGATGCTGCAGGGGCAGTTCCGGGCGCTGGCCCAGCTGCGGGCGATCGAGACCGGCCGCTGGCTGATCAGTGCGGCCAATACCGGACCGAGCCTGGTGGTCGATGCCCATGGGCGGATCGGAGACCAGCTGCCGGCCGCCCGGCCTGGCTCCGGGACTCTCGTGGTGCGGCAGCGCTCCGCCCTGACGCCCTACGCCAGCTGGGGAGAGTGGCCCCTGCTGGGGATCGCCGCGGTGGCTGTCCTCTGGCGCTGGCGCTTCTGAAGGACCTCAGGACTTCGGCCGAGCTTCAGGCGGCCTGGGCCTGGGCTGTGGCCCGCTCCAGATAGAGGGTCTGGGTGGGATAGGCGAAGGCGATGGCCTGCTCCTCGAAACGGCTGAGGATGCCGAGGTTGATCTTCTGCTGCAGATCGAGAAACAGCACCATGTCGCCATCGGGGACGAAGAACACGAACTCGAATTCCAGGGCGCTGTCGGTGAAGCCGGTGAAGTGGCAGCGGTCGAATTCGGCGGGAGGATGGTCGTTAACGACCCGGGCCACGAGCTCGGGGATGGCGGCCACCTGCTCCACGGGCGTCTGGTAGACCACGCCGATGGTGTGGGCCACCCGCCGCCGTGGCAGATCGCTGAAATTGTGGATCGTCTGGTTGAGCAGCTCCTCGTTGCTGATCACGATCCGCTCCCCGCTGAGGCTGCGGATGATCGAGGAGCGCAGACCCACCTGCTCCACCGGCCCGAGCACGTCACCGAAGCGGATGAAGTCGCCGACCCGGAACGGTTCGTCCAGCAGGATCGTGAGGTAGTTGATGAAGTTGATGAACGGCCCCCGCAGGGCCAGGCCGAGGCCGATCCCTGCCCCGGCCAGGGAG